>JALZHR010000087.1 GCA_030860665.1 Acidobacteriota bacterium | reverse complement strand
TGGTAAAGCCGGGCAACGCGTTCGAGTCCATCACGAGCGTCGGCGTGCGCATCAGGCTCGCCATCAAAAGAACCGGTCCCGAAACGTAGCCGCCCGCGCCCACAACCACGTCCGGCTTAAATTCCCTTATCAAACGCCGCGCCGCCAGAAAGCTTTTCGGCAAGACCAGCAAGCCTTTGATTTGCCCCGCCAAGCCGACGTTTTTCAGCCCGGCGCTCTCGATTGTCAAAAGCTCGAAACCGCTCTCCGGCACAAGGCGCGTTTCCAGCCCGCGCGCCGTTCCGACGAATTTCACCTGCGAGGCGGCATCGCGCCGCATAATCTCTTTGGCGACCGCGATTCCCGGATAAATATGCCCGCCCGTTCCGCCGGCAGCGATTAGAACTTTCATCTTTTATCTGAACCGCATAGACGCGGAGAAAAATAGAACAAAATAATTTTTCAAAAATCCGCGTTTATCCGTGTTCATCCGTTGCTTCATTCTCTAAAAAATCTCAGCGTTTCCGCGTCTCTGCGGTGAAAATTTCTTTCAAGCAGCCGCGCGCACGGGCTTGCGACGTTTTTTCGGTTTCGGTGCTTCCGGCTCGTTTTTCTCCAATGAAACGAAACCGGCGTGCTGCGACAGATTCAGCAAAATTCCGACGGCAAAGAGCGTCGTCACAATCGAAGTGCCGCCGTAGGAAATAAACGGCAGCGGAATGCCTTTTGCCGGAACAATCGAAATCACGACGCTGATGTTAAAAAGCGCCTGCACGATGATGCCGGTAATAATGCCGATGCCGAGCAGCATCCCGAATCTTTCGGGCGCGAGCAGCGCGGCGCGCGTTCCGCGCCACAAAAGCAGCCCGAAAGCCAGAACGACCGCCAGCGTGCCGATTAAACCGAGTTCCTCGCCGACGACCGCGAAAATAAAATCCGAATGCGGATACGGCAGATAAAAAAGCTTCTGCTCGCCTTTGGCAAAGCCTTCGCCGAATATCCCGCCCGAGCCGATGGCGTAAAGTCCCTGAATGACCTGGTAAGCCGCGCCGTCCGAGTTTTCCCACGGGTTCAGAAAAGCCAGCACCCGCGCGCGGCGAAACGGCGAAGTTATCAAAGCCATCGCGAAAAGAAAAACGCAGCCCGCGCCCAATGCGCCGATGTGCAGCAGGCGCGCGCCCGCCGCAAAATAAACCGCCACGAAAATCGACGCCAGCACGATGACCGTTCCCAAATCAGGCTCGAGCAGAATCAGCCCGCTCAAAACGCCGAAAACCGCCACGCACCACAAAGCCGTCTCGCGCAGGCTGCCCACGTTCTGCTCTTTTTTCGTCAGAAAATAAGCGAGAAAAATCGGCAGAGCGATTTTCGCCAGCTCCGACGGCTGAAACGACACTCCGGGAAAGCGAATCCAGCGCCGCGCGCCGTTTATCGGCGGAAAGGCGAAAACCGCGATGAGCAGAATCACCGTCACGATTAAAAGCCCGTAAACGACGACTTCGTTTTGCAGCAGGCGATAATTAAATTTTGTAGCCAGATACATCACCGCCAGCCCGATTGCCGTAAAGCCGATTTGCTTGTAGAAATACAAAAACTGGCTCGCGCCTTCCGGGTGGTTTCTGGTTTCCTGCAATGAAATCATCGCCGACGCCGAATAAACCATCACCGCGCCAAACAGCGCGAGCGTCGCGGCAATCGCAAACAGAAACCAGTCAATTCGGAGTTTTTTAGCCATTCTGTCTTAATTTTTTCTCAATCTTCGACTTTAAGTGTCCGACTTCCTTTTTAAAAACCATACCGCGCTGCTCGAAACTGCTAAACCAGTCAAAACTGGCACACGCGGGAGCAAGCAAAACATTATCGCCGGGTTCGGCTGATTGAAAACTTTTCAGCACTGCTTGCTGCAAATCGTCAGCAACATCTGTCTCAACAAAATCGCTTAATTGATTATCAATATTCCAGGCATCTTCACCAATTAAAATCAGTTTGCGAACCGATTTCTCAATTAACGGAATCAATGGTGCGTACGGCGCTTTTTTGCCGCGCCCGCCCAAAATTAAAATCGTTTTTCCGGCTTCCTCGGAAAAGGCTTCGAGCGCCTTTAAAGTCGCGTCCACGCTCGTCGCTTTCGAGTCGTTGTAAAACTTCACGCCGCCGATTTCGGCGACGAACTCGATGCGGTGCTCGACGCCTTTAAAAGTTCTGACCGTTTCGCGCATCGAATCGGGCGCTGCGCCGCAAGCCAATCCGGCAGCCAGCGCCGCCAGAACGTTTTCGACGTTGTGCATCCCGCGCAGAAAAATCTCGTCGCGCGTCGTCAGGATTTTTTCCTTTCCGCCCGCGCGGCAAACCAAATCGCGCCCGCGCAGGAACAAGCCTTCTTCCAGCTCTTTTCTGACCGAAAACAAAACGACCTGCGCCCTCAGACCATTCGCCCAGCTTGCCGTCACCTCGTCGTCGGCGTTTAAAATCGCCAAATCTTCCGCCGTCTGATTCATAAACAGCCGATGTTTCGCCGCCGCGTAATCGGTGAAAAAATCGTATCTGTCCAAATGGTTCGGCGTCACGTTCAGGCACAGCGCAACGTTCGGGCGAAAATCCCTGATGGTTTCGAGCTGAAAACTCGAAAGCTCGGCGACCGTCCACGTTTTTTCGCTTGCCGTTTCGGTCAGATTCAAAAGCGGCGTGCCGATATTTCCGCCGACCTGCGCCGGGATTCCGGCGTTTTTCAGCAGCTCGCCGATTAAAGTCGTCGTCGTGGTTTTGCCGTTCGAGCCGGTAATGCCGACGATTCTGCCTTTCAAAAATCTATACGCCAGCTCGACTTCGCCGATGACTTCGCCGTCCTTGCGGTCGACGTAACGCGCCGGAACGGTTTTCGTCGGAATGCCCGGGCTGATGACGACCAAATCAATCTGGTCAAGCAGCCACGACGGAATCTGCCCGTCCAGCAACCCGATTTTTCGTTCTTTCAAAGACCGCGCTTCTTCCGACCATTCGGCGACCGGCTTGCGGTCGTGCAGAGCCACAATCGCGCCTCGCTCCGCCAGAAATTTGGCGGAAGCGACGCCGGATTTTCCCGCGCCGAGAACTAAAGTTTTTTTACCTTCAAGCTCCAATTTATTAATCAAATTTTTCACCGCAGAGACGCCGCAGACGCAGA
>JALZHR010000086.1 GCA_030860665.1 Acidobacteriota bacterium | reverse complement strand
GCATTATTGCTGCCGTTATTGGCGACATAGATTTTATTTGTTACGGGATTAACGGCGACGGCAATAGGCTGCGTTCCAGCCTGAACGGTCTGCGTCGAATTATTTGTCCCGTCAATGACCGTGACATCGCCGCTGCCGTGGTTGGCGACATAAATTTTATTTGTTTCGGGATTGACCGCCACGTCTTTCGGATTCGTGCCAGCCTGAACGGTGGCGGTCGAATTATCCGCGCCGTTAATCACCGTCACGCTGCCGCTCAGATTATTGGCAACATAGATTTTGTTGGTCACGTGGTTGACGGCGAGCGAAATCGGCGCGTCTCCGACAAAGACCGTCGCCGCTATCGAGTTGTCCGAGCCGTTCATCACCGTCACGCTGTCGCCGCCGGTGTTGGCGATGTAGATTTTGTTCGTAATCTCATTGACCGCGATTGCCTGCGGGCTGCTGCCGACCGGAACGTTTGTCGGGGCATTGGTGGCGCCGTCAATCACGGTCACGTCGTTGCTGTCCTGATTGGCTGAATAAATTTTATTCGTGATTGAATTGACGGCGAGACTGACCGGATTTGTGCCGCTCGGAACTGCGGCTATAGAGTTCTGAATTGGTATCGGAAACTCTCCGTTAATCACCGTCACATTGCCGCTGCCGCGATTGGCGACATAAATTTTGTTCGTTATCGGATTGACGGCGACCGCCCACGGCTGCGAGCCGGTCGTGATGCCGTTGCTCGAACCTAAAATCGCGTTGTTCGCGCCGTTGATTACAGTAACATTGCCGCTTTCACGTTTTGCGACATAAATTTTATTCGTTATCGGGTTGACGGCTACCGAGCTGGTCGCTGCGCCGAGATTGACGGTCTGGACGGAATTATTGCCGCCGTCAATCACCTTCAAAGTATTTTCTCCGCCGGGCAAAACATAAATTTTGTTTGTCGCCGGATTAACGGCAATGAACCTGCTGTCTAATCCGATAAAAACGCCTGTCGTCGAGTTATTCGTCCCGTCAATAACACTCACATGGTGAGTATCGGCGTTGGCAAGATAAATTTTGTTTGTCGCCGGATTTACCGCAATTGCGACTGGAAATCCTGAAAAAGGACTGTTCAGGTTTTGCGTCGAGTTATCGCTGCCGTCAATTACCGTCACGTCCGCAGCAAAATCAAGGTTCGCAACATAGATTTTGTTTGTCGCCGGATTGACGGCGACGGCGACCGGGCGCGCGCCGACCGCGACGGTCTGCGTCGAGTTATCGTTTCCGTCGATGACCGTGACGTTATTGCTGCCGCGATTGGCGACGTAGATTTTGTTGGTTATCGGGTTAACCGCAATCGCCTGCGGGTTTGTGCCGACCGTCACGGTTTGCGTCGAGTTGTCGCCGCCGTTAATTACGGTGACGCTGCCGCTTCCGTCATTGGCGACGTAGATTTTATTGGTCACCGTATTAACCGCGACGGCGTAAGGATTCGAGCCGACCGTAACGTCTGCGGTCGAGTTGTCGCTGCCGTCAATCACTGTCACGGTCGTGCCGCCGTTGTTGGCGACATAAATTTTATTCGTCACTACATTGATGCCGATTGCCTGCGGGTTCACGCCGGTCGTAAGGTTGCCGATGCTGTAATCGGCTCGTGCCGGTTGAGCCAGCGTCCAGCAGATTGCCAGCAGGACGAAAACGCGCGCCGGAACGATAAATCCGCGCCCGCCGTTACGCGCCGAAATCCTGTTGTTCGAGTTTATTTTTAAAATTTTTTGAAATGACCGATAAAAATTCCGTCTCATTTTTTATCACCTCCGCAGCTAACTTTTAAATAAATCGGTTCGCGCTTCCGCCTATACGTTCAGGAACGAAGGCAACGTGTATAAATCGTCTTTCAGGACATATTCGCAAGCGCCCGCTTCCGTCGCCGCTTCGCGCAAACCGGCGTCGTCGTAACCCGTAACAATAATGATTTTGGCTTTCGGGTCGGCGGCGCAGATGCAGGCTGTCGTCGCTATGCCGTCCGATTGCTTCAGCCGGATGTCCATCAAAACCCAGTCCGGGCGATGTTCCCGGTAAGCCGAGAGAGCCGCGTCGCCGTCCGCGCATTCGTAAACTTCCGTCGCAAACGGCGCGACCAGGCTGCGAATCATCCGGCGCATCCCGGCGCTGTCTTCGACTATCAAAATGTTCATTGCGTCACCTGTCTGAAATCTCAGGCTCTTATGATGGAGTTTTCGGAGAGGCTTGAAAATCGCCTTTCGGCGGGATTTCGCATACCTTCTTGTAGGTATTTTGGGAAGGGAAGAGAACAAATTCGACAGCCGGACGGAACAGAACCGCCGACGACAGGCAAGACCGTGATTTTCTTTTTCGGGTTAAAGCGTCGTTTTATGTTCCAGAGCGAATTTCATCAGGGCGTGGCTGCCTTCGAGATTTAACTTCGCGCAGATGTTTTTGCGGTGCGTTTTGACTGTGTGCGGGCTGATGAAAAGCTCTTCGGCGATTTGGTTGCTGGTTTTGTATTCGGCGATGAGCTGCAAAACGCGCCTTTCGGTCGGCGTCAGCGTCTCGAATCCCGAAGGTTTTGCGTGAGCTGCGCGGCGCGGCTTGAAAAGATAAGACGTCAGCGCGGGGCTGGCATAGTTCTGTCCGGCGGCGACCGCGCGAATGCCGATGACAATGTCGGTCACGGCGCTGTCCTTTAAAACATAACCTTTCGCGCCGAGCCGCAGAGCTTCGTCGAAAAATTCTTCTTCGCGGTGAACCGTCAGCATTATTACGCTCACATCGACGCGTTTTTCATTCAGCGCGCGGATTACTTCAAAACCGTTCAGCTTCGGCATATCCACATCGAGAATCGCAATCTGCGGCTCGAGCGCGATGATGTTTTCCAGAGCCGCCACGCCGTCGCCCGCTTCCGCCAGAACCTGCAAATCAATCTCCTGTTCGATTATCCGGCGCAAGCCCTCTCTGAGCAGCGGATGGTCGTCCGCAATAACTAAACGAATTCGGTCGCTCATAATTAAATAAACACCCGCAAATAAATTTTTGTTCCTTTACCGGCAGCCGATTCGATGACGGGAATCGAGCCTAAAATGCGCGCGCGTTCGGTGATGCCGACCAGACCGAAGCCGCTTCCGTTTTCCGATTCGCCCGACTGCGTCAAAGCCGCGTCAAAGCCTCTGCCGTTGTCCTGAATCGTTATCTCAATCATTTTATCGCTTTTGGTGATTTTAACATTCGCTTCCGAAGCCGCCGCGTGTTTGATGATGTTGTTGAGGCTTTCCTGAATGACGCGATAAAGATTGATTTCCATTTCCGGCGCAAAAACGCCGTCTATTTCGTCAAGCTCAGCCGTCACCGAAAGCTCGGGCGTATTGGCTTTTCTGATTAAAGCCTCAATCGCTTTGGTCAAACCCAGACGGTCAATCTGGAACGGGCGCAGGTTGTGCGCAATCTCGCGCACTTCCGATAAAGATTCGGCTGCGGCGTCGGCTATTTCTTCGAGCTGCTCGAAGGCTTGTTCCGCCCGCTCGCGCTGCTGCAGGCTAATCAACGCGCGATTTTTGATGATGACCAGGTTCTGGCTCAAAGAGTCGTGCAGCTCGCCCGCGATGCGTTTGCGCTCGTTCTCCTGCAATTCCATCAGGCGGCGTGAAAATGCTTCCTGTCTTCGTTTTTCCCGTTTAAGCTGTGAAACGCGCACGCTGTAACCGGCAAGCGCCAGCGCGAAGACGCCGAGAGCCGATACCGAAATAAACCACCAGGTTCGATAAAAAGGCGGCACGACGCTGACGGCGATCGATTTGCCCTGCGTATTCCAGACGCCGTCGCTGTTTGCCGCGATGACCGTAAAAACGTATTCGCCCGGCGGCAGATACGAGTAATAAGCCGTTCGCCGCGTGCCCGCGTCAATCCATTCGTCGTCAAGCCCGGCAAGCTTGTATTTGAAGCGAACCTGGTCGGACTTTATCAGGCTCAAACCCGTATATGAAATTTCCAGATTAGATTGTCCCGGCTGAATTTCAATTGCCGGTTGATTCAACGAAACCGCTTTGTTGTCTATCTCAATTGATTCGATGACGACGGGCGGCGCGGACGAATTAAAGGGAATCGAATCGGGATTAACCGCCACGACGCCCTGCTGGGTCGGAAACCAGAGTCGCCCGTCGCGCGTTTTAACGCCCGCGGGCTGCCTGCCGCCGTTGCATTCCGCATTAAGCATTCCGTCCTGCGTGCCGTAAGCGATTGAAGTGACGGCGGAGATTTTCCCGTCTGCGAAATCGTTCAGTTCCGCCCGCGAGACGCGATAAATACCGCGATTCGAGCTAATCCAGAAATTTCCGCGCGAATCTTCGAGGATGCGAAACGCGCCGTTATTGAAAAGCCCGTCGGCGGTCGTGTAA
>JALZHR010000048.1 GCA_030860665.1 Acidobacteriota bacterium | reverse complement strand
ACTCTCGACTCTTATTTTTCTTCCTCTTCCTCGCTCGGCTGGTCGTCGGCAATCCAGGCGACGAAAAGCCTGAGCCAGTTTTCCATCGTCTCGGTGATGGCGACGCCGACGCGCGCCGTGCCGTAATTCGACGGCGAGACGCGCACGACGCGCGCCTTGACCTCGACCGGCACGCCGTCCGGTCGGTGCGAGCGAATATACAGGCTCTCGCCCTGAGAGACTTTCTGATTCAGGTGAAACAGCGCGCCGGTGGTTGAAATATCGTCGGTTTCGGTCGGCTCGCTCCACGCCGCGCCGTCGTCGGCGCGACCCGAGACGACAATCGGCAACCGCAAAGCCATTCTCAGCGCAAAGCGTTTTTCCTCAAATTGTGGCTGCTGATTAGTTGACATTATTAAGTCTTGCAGAATCTAAAACTTCGGGTAGAACGTGTCAGCCAGTTTATCACGAAACGGGCGTAAAAAAACAGCGAATCCTCAAAAACCCGGAATATACCCGGCGAGCGGCGCTTGATTATATTTAAACGATTTTATTTATCATTCGACTAGCCGCTGAGTGATAGTTATACTAAAGCTTACACAAAAATGCCAAACTGCTGCAAAATTTTTTTTAAACTTTAGGAACAGGAGAGTTTCTTACAGGATATGTCGCAAACCGAAATCAATCGTAAAGTCGTTATTTTAGGTTCGGGTCCGGCTGGACTGACCGCCGCCATCTACGCCTCGCGCGCGCAGCTTGAGCCGCTGGTCGTCGACGGACCGCAGCCGGGCGGGCAATTGACGATTACGACCGACGTGGAAAATTATCCGGGCTTCAGCAAAGGAATTATGGGACCGGAATTGATGAACGAATTTCGCGCGCAAGCCGAGCGGTTCGGCACGGAATTTTTGAACGTCTGGATTGACCGCGTCGATTTGAGCGAGCGCCCGTTCAAACTCTACGGCAAGGCGAGCCAGGACGCGGCGGAGATTTCCACGCTCATCAAAGCCGAGACTTTGATTATCTCGACCGGCGCTTCGGCGAAATGGCTCGGCATTCCGGGCGAAGAGCCGGCGCCGCGAGGCTTGGGCGGCAACGGCGTTTCGGCTTGCGCCACGTGCGACGGATTTTTCTTTCGCGGCAAGGAAGTCGTCGTCGCGGGCGGCGGCGACACGGCGATGGAAGAAGCGACTTTTCTGACGCGCTTCGCCTCGAAAGTAACGATTGTGCATCGCCGCGACACGTTTCGCGCCTCGCGCATTATGCAGGAGCGCGCACTCGCCAACGAGAAAATCGACGTTTTGTGGAATACGGAAATCAGGGAAATTCTGGGAACGAAGGAAGAAGGCGTGACCGGAATCAGAATCTACAACAGTCAAACCGAAGAGGAAAGCCATTACCCGACCCAGGGCGTTTTCATCGCCATCGGTCACAAGCCGAACACCGAGCTTTTCAAAGACTGGCTGACCTTAAACGAAGTCGGCTACATCCAGACCGAAGGGCGCACGATGAAAACCAACATCGAAGGCGTCTTCGCCTGCGGCGACGCGCAAGACCACTATTATCGCCAAGCCGTCACCGCCGCCGGAACGGGCTGTATGGCGGCAATCGACGCCGAAAGATTCCTGGCGGAACACGGCGAAGCGACGAAAGCGACGGCGACGAACTGGTAGATTTTCAATTACGAATTACGAATTACGAATTACGAATTAATGAGCTTTGACCTTTGATTTTTGACCTTTGACAGGTGAACGGAATCAAAGGTCGAAGTTCATTTCTTTTAATTCGTAGTTCGTAATTCGTAATTCGTAATTCGTAATTGTTTATTGCTTCTTAACCACGCTTCCCTTCACGGTATCGAGATTCTGCGGCGTTTTTTCGAGCTTTGCCGGGTTGTAGCCCGCCGTTTCGATTTTTCGCAGAATCTTTTGATACGTGGCGTCGCTCATTTCCGGCGAGCGGCTTAAAATCCAAAGGTATTTGCGCTCGGGATTGCCGACGACGGCGTATTGATAATTCTCGTCCAAATCAATCACCCAGACCGGCGCGGACGAAAGCCACGCGAACGAGCCTTTCAGCTTCGCGTTCGTTTTCGTGTCGACGATTTTCGCCGTTCCGCTCGCGTTTTCGACTTTTCCGTCTTTGGTCAGACATTTGCTGACGATTTCCGCGTCGCTGCCGCCCGCTCTGAAATTATAAGTGGCGGTCGTGTTGCCGACGCATTGTTTCTGCGATTTGTTCGGGTATCGGGCGATTTCATACCACGTTCCGCCGTAGCGTTTTAAATCGACGAACGAAACCGTTTTCATCTCGCCCGCATTTTTATCCTGAGTCTGAGCGGATGTCGTTGTTGCCGCCGTCGCCAGCAGCGGCAGAATCAGGGCGCAGACCGCTAAAATCCATTTTTTCACTTGCCTGTCGAGCCTCCCGTGTCCGGTTAATTTTAAATAAACTGCTTTCCAGATATTTTGCCACAATTTGCTTTCGCCGTTCCATCATTTTTATAATTTTCATAGTTTCCGACGTTTTAAAAAAGTCTGTAGTTATTAACAGTTTAAGAGGTTATAATCGCTGTATGCCGATTTATGAATATCGCTGCGCCGACTGCGGCGCGCAGCTGGAAAAAATGCAGAAGATTACGGACGCGCCTTTAACCGTTTGCGAATCGTGCGGCGGGAAGCTGGAAAAACAGATTTCGCGCACCGGCTTTCAGTTTAAAGGCTCGGGCTGGTATGTCACCGATTACTCGGACAAGGGCAAAAGCGCGCCGCCGAAAAGCGAAGCCAAATCCGAAACCGAAACCAAAACGGAAAAAAGTTCGGCGGGCGAATCAACCGCCGGCGGCGATGCTGCATCAAAGCCAGCAGACGGTTCACCCAAAACATCTAAAACGGAATGAGGAAAAATGAAATTTGCGGCTAAAAAAGCGTTGTTGTTGAGTTTGTGCGTTTTGCTGCTTTCTTCCGGCTCGGCGTTTTCTCAATCGCGCCGCAACGCGAAGGATACGACCGGCAATGAAGGCGGCACGATTTTGAACGTCGTCGCCGCGCGCGCCGACGGCTCGGCTGAGCCGATACGAGCCGAAAATCTTTTTCTGTATGAAAACGGCGTCGAGCAGAAAATAAAAAATTTCATTTTCGACCCGTCGCCTTCGCGGATTGTCCTGCTGGTCGATAACTCCCAGACCTTGCGCGCCGAAGTCGACGCCCTGAAAAACGCCGTCAAGGAATTCGCCTACGAAATCTACGAGGGCGACCAGATTTTCGTCGTCGCTTACGACGAAAAAGCCGAAATCATACAGGAATGGACGGACGACGCCAAAAAGGTCGAAGCCTCGGTCAACACTCTGCGCAAAGAGGGCAACCCGTATCTGTTCGACGCGCTCGACGCGACCGTTCGCGAAGTGCTGCTGCCGCTGATGCCCGGCACGCGCAAAACCGCCGTCGTCCTCATCAGCGACGGGCTTGACCGCGGCAGCAAAACGGCTTTTGATAAGATTCTCGGCGAGCTGCAAGCGGATAACGTCACGGTTTACGCCCTTCAGCTTCCCGACCGCACGAACGGCGCATACCGGCGCAATCAACCGAAAGCCGCGAAGGTCATCAACGACCTGACCGAAGGCACGGGCGGGAAAATCTTCGACTTTGAACAGCCGCAAGTCGCCGCCAAAGCCATCTGCGACGAGCTTAGGAAAAACCGTTACCTGCTTTCGTATTTTTCCGCCAACACTTCGAGCTTCGACGCGCGCCGCGTTTTCCTGCTCGGTCAGGAAG
>JALZHR010000281.1 GCA_030860665.1 Acidobacteriota bacterium | reverse complement strand
CTATTTCATCGCGCTTTGTCACAATCAGCTGGGCGAATATCTGCAGCAGGGCTTTGCCGGTCTGAAAGCCATCGAAAAAGGCACGACCAGATACCGCGGCGAATCGTGGCAATTTGTCGGGCAGGCTTTATTCTTCGGCAAAAAATACGAGGACGCCGCGCAGTCCTACGAAAAGGCTTTGCAGGCGAAAGCGGAATTGAAAGACGTTTACACCAATCTCTCGGAGGTTTATCGTATGTTAAATCGCTTTGACGATGCGATAAATACGGTTAATCGCGGCTTGCGCGTTTACCCGGACGACGCGAATTATTACATCAACTTAAGCTGGCTCTACAGCCTCGCCGACCGCCACCAGGAAGCGATTAAAGCCGGGCAGCAAGCCGTACGCCTTTTGCCCGACCAGTATATGGGCTACACGAACCTGTGCCGCGCCTACAACGACACCAAACAATATGCGCTGGCGATTCAGACCTGCAACAAGGCGCTGGCGATAAGTCCCGGCGACGGCGAAACGAATTTTTATCTCGGTCGCGCCTACCAGCTTCAGAACAAACCGGCGCAGGCGATGACTTATTACAGAAAAGCCGTGCAGGGCTTGGTCGAGTTTACGCGCCAGAATCCCGATTATTCGGACGGCTATTATCTGCTCGGCAACGCCTATTACTCGGTCGACCAGAACGCCAACGCGATTGCCGCCTTGAAAAAATGTCTGGAAATCGCGCCGCGATTCGCCAAGGCGCGCTACAATCTCGGCTCGATTTATCTGGTCAGCGGAAATAAAGCGGCGGCGCGCGAGCAATACGACGTGCTCAGAACCATCGACCCGATTCTGGCGGGCTTGCTGCTCAGCGCGATTAACAAAGCCAGATAGAAAGCAGGGATAAGTGATAAGTGACAGGTGATAGGGAACGATAGGTTTCTTCCCTATCACCTGTCACTTATCACTTTTTAGTTCTCTTTATGTTTCTCGAAGTTCCGAAACAGTTCAATCTTCAAAGAACGCTTTACAGTCACGGCTGGAGCGAGCTGCTGCCGTTTGAAATCGACGATGTAAACTGGCGTTTGTCTTATGTTTTTACGGGCGCGGATTTAAAACAGCCGGTTTTTGCGACCGTCGGCGAAACGGAAGCCGGAAGCGGCACGCTGAAAATCGAGCTTTCCGCAAGCGAAAAAATTTCTCCTAAGGCGCAGGCGAAAATCTTGCGCGACGCGCGCCACATCCTGCGGCTCGACGACGATTTGAACGAATTTTACGAGCTTGTTCACGCCGAAGAGGATTTGGCTTGGATTGCCGAAAACAACGCGGGCAGACTCGTCCGCTCGCCGACCGTTTTTGAAGATTTGGTCAAAACGCTCTGCACGACTAACTGCAACTGGGCGATGACGAAAAAAATGACGGCGAACCTCGTCGAAAAACTCGGCGAGCCTACCGCGACCGGCGGCAAGCGCGCTTTTCCGACCGCCGAAGCGATGGCGAATCAAACTATCGAGTTTTATAAAAACGAGATTCGCGCCGGTTATCGCGCGCCGTATTTTAAGGAGCTGGCGGAAAAAGTCGTCGCCGGAGAACTGAATCCCGAAGCGTGGCTGCATACGGATTTGCCGACGCGCGAGCTGAAAAAGGAAATGAAAAAAGTGAAAGGCGTCGGCGATTACGCGGCGGACAACCTTTTAAAGCTCGTCGGGCGCTACGACGGGCTGGCGCTGGATTCGTGGCTGCGCGCGCAATTTTACAAAAAGCACAACGCCGAAACCGCCTGCGACGACAAACACATCGAGCGGCATTACGACCGCTTCGGCGCGTGGCGCGGGCTGGTGATGTGGTGCGATATGACGCGCCGCTGGCTGGACGATTAAACGAAAATATTTAAAGAAGGCGGGTTTCCGGTAAAACAATCGACGAAAAATCACAGGCGCAGTTCTGAATTCTAAATTCTAAATTAATTTGGAAAAAGTTTTTCGGGATAATTCGGGATGTTGTTTTCCGTAATAACCTGGAATTTAAAATTTAGAATTCAGAATTTGCTTTCTCTCGTTCGGGCTTAAAAATAGAAAAGCAGACTTTCAAAGGTCTGCTTTTTTTTATCGGCGAAAAAATCAGAAAAATTTTTGACAATGTTTCCGGAAAAATTCCGCGTTAGTTAAGTGGAAGCAAAACGCGTCTGAATCGGGCGCGTGAAAATTTATAAAAACTTTATACATCGGAGAAAAAAAATGAAATTATTCGCAGGATTTATTTTGTCATTGTTAATGGTCGCGTCCGTTTCGGCGCAGAATCGCGTTCCCGCCGAATTGGTCGGCAGCTGGTTTGAAGGCAGCACCTCGATTTTGCAGGAGCAGAATATGTCGAACGGCTCGGTCTCGTCCAGATACGGCAGCTCAATCGGCTACGTGATTGAGGCGGACGGCACTTTCCGCTACGCCGGGCTGATTAAATCGACGCTTTACGGCTGCACGACGACCCTTTGGAACGACCGCCGCGGGCGCGTCAAGGTCGAGGGCGATACGATAACTTTTACGCCGAACAAAGATTACTGGCTGAGCACGAACAGTTGTTATCCGTCAGCCAACAAGGAAAAAAATAAAGAGTTGCAGGCGACGACCTACAATTTTGAAGTCGGCACGAGAGAAGGCAGGGAATGGCTCTGTATGCGCGAGGTCGGCAAAACGGAAGTCAAAGATATTTCGTGCCTTCCGCGAACGAAAGATTAGTTTTCCGATTCGGCGTCAAAGGCAATTGATAAAAAAAAGCCGTCTTTGACGCCGGCTAAACGGGAAATTCGCTTTAAATATAAAATTTTAAAAGGAGAAATTTTTTATGTCGGCTCAGCAAATTATTTTACAAAACAAACGCGAAAGCTTATTGATAACAAATCGAACGCTCGGCATCGTCGGAATGATTTTAAGCCCGATGCTCTATTTTACGACGTTTTTTCACGCGCCTGCTTTCGACCAGCCTAGCC
>JALZHR010000518.1 GCA_030860665.1 Acidobacteriota bacterium | reverse complement strand
CTGTTCCTACTGCGATTTTGCGACCGACGTTTTTAAAAACGCCGAAACCGTCGAGCGATATGTCAGCGCGCTGGTCAAAGAAATCGAAAACTTCTCTCCGCTCTCGACTCCTGACTCCCGACTCTCGACTCCTCCTGTCGAAACGATTTATTTCGGCGGCGGAACGCCTTCGCTTTTGTCGCCGCCGCAGCTTGAAAAAATTCTCGATTCGATTTATAAAAAGTTCTCTGTCGAAAAAAACGTCGAGCTGACAATGGAGATGAATCCGGCGACCGTCACGCTCGAAACATTGAAAGAATACAGGAATCTGGGCGTCAATCGCGCCAGCTTCGGCGCGCAGACTTTTGACGACCGCGAGCTGAAAAGACTGGGCAGGCGGCACACGGCTGAGGACGTTCGCGAAACCATCGAGCTTTTGCGGCGCGCCGGTTTCGGAAACGTCAGCTTCGATTTAATCGCCGGGCTGCCGCGCCAGACGCTCGCCGATTGGGAAAGAAATCTGGACGAGGCTTTAAATTTAAGACCGGAACATTTGTCGCTTTATCTTTTGGAGATTCACGAGGGAACGCCGCTCGCCGGGCAGATTCGGTCGAATCGCCAGCCTGCGCCGGACGAGGATTTGGCGGGCGAGATGTACGAATTGATGCTCGACAAAACGGCGGCTGCGGGCTACGCGCAATACGAGATTTCCAATTTTTCGCTGCCGTGTTTCGAGTCGCGGCACAATTCAAAATACTGGCTGTGCGAGCCGGTTTACGCTTTCGGCGTCTCGGCTCATTCGTTTGACGGCAGGCGCGCGCGCTGGGCGAACGAGCGCGACACCAGCCGCTACGTTTCGCTGATTGAAAACAATCAAACGCCAATCGCGGAAAAAAACGAGCTTGACGCGAAACAGCTTTCCGCCGAGTTCGCCTTTCTGCGGCTGCGGCTCGCGGAAGGCTTGCCGCTCGGCGAATACGAAAATCGTTTCGGCGTCGATTTGCGCCGCGAATACGCCGAAGATTTGCGGCGGCTCGAAGAACTGGGATTGATTGAATTTAACGCCGGATTCTTAAAGTTGACGCGGCGCGGGTTCGTGTTTTCAAACGAGGTTTTCGCCTTGTTCGTTTAATTTTTTCGCCTGTTCAAAAGGCGCGGCGCAAAATCGCCTGTGAGCGTCGTCTATAACTAAACATCCGAATAAAGAAATAAATTCCGGGAAAAATTATGAAGTTGTATAAAAATCCGAAACCGGCGCTGTTTCATTTTCTGGCTACGCTGGCGATGTTCGTCTCGTTCACGGCTTTATCGCTTCAGGCTCAGACTTCTTCGGAACGCGCGGGCGCGGCTGCTCTGAAACAAAAAATCGCCTCCGGAAAAGAACGTCGAGTCATCGAGTCACCGAGCCGCAGCGACGTAATTCTCTCAGCGCCCGAAAGCGGCGTTATCGACGACGGAAAATATTCCAAAAACAAAGAAGCCGAAAATCTGATGAACGAAGGCGAGTCGTATTTCCGGCAGGGCGATTTTGAAGAAGCCTTAAACGCTTATCAAAAAGCCTTAAAATTAGACCCGAATCTTTACGAAGCCGCGCTTTTTTCCGGCGACGCTTACGTGCAGACGGGCAGCTATGACGACGCCGAAGCCTGGTATCAGAAGGCAATCGCCATCAATCCGAACCGCGAGACGGCTTATCGCTGTTCGGCAAAGCCTCTGATGGAGCAGGAAAGATACGATTTGGCGCGCGACCGCTTCATCGAGGCATATATCGTCGAGCCTTACAACCGCTTTCCGGTCGCCGGTTTAATCGAGTGGGCGCAGACTACAAACACCGGAATACTGCATCCGGCGATTGACGTTCCCGAAATTAAATACGACGAAAAGGGCAATGCCAGAAGCAGTTTGAATATAAATCCGGCAGCCGAAGACGGCTCGGCTGCGTGGCTCGCTTACGTGGCGACGCGCGAGCTGTGGCACAGGGAGAAATACGCCAAAACGTTTCCGAAACAAAAAAATTACCGCCGCACGCTGGCGGAAGAAGCCGAAGCACTGCGCGGCGTCATCAGGGCTTTCAAGGAGAAAAAAGCGAAAAATCCGAACGAGCGGCTTTCTCTTTTGTCGAAATTAAATGACGAAGGCTTTCTCGAACCGTTTATTCTGCTGGCTTTGCCGGACGAAGGCGTGGCTCAGGATTACCCGGAATATTTAAAGCAGAACCGCGACCGGCTGCGGCAATATGTTTTGAAATACGTTATTAAAAAGTAGAAAAGCGGAGCTTCAAATGCTCCGCTTTTTCTTTCTGTGAACGAAACGGATTTGTTTTCGCCGTCTCGTCTTTCCGAAATCGCATTTTCGCCATTGTCATTTTGAAAACGGCTCAATAAAATTGCATTTAAAGTTTTTAAATGCCTTTTACGCCCGACACATTCGCCAACGCCTTTATCGCCTCAGCCATTGCGGGTTTCGGTGCGACGACGCTCGGAGCGCTTCCGGCGGTTTTCCTGCGGCGGCTCAACGAAAAATTAAACAACAACCTGCTCAGCTTCGCGGCGGGCGTGATGTTGGCGGCGACGATTTTTTCGCTGCTGCTGCCTTCCATCGAATCTTCAAAATCGCAGGGCGCTTCGACGGTCAGCGCCGTTTTGCAGACGATCGTTTTTCTTTTCATCGGCGGTTTCGTCCTGTGGCTCGTCAATGCGCTGGTGCCGCACGAGCATTTCGCCAAAGGTCACGAGGGCGTGGTCGATTCGGGCAAAATCAGAAAAATCTGGCTTTTCGTCATCGCCATCGCGATTCATAATTTCCCGGAAGGACTTTCGGTCGGCGTGGCAAACGGGACGGGCGAGTTCGGCGTCGGCTTGGGCGCAACTATGGGCATCGGTCTGCAAAACATTCCCGAAGGCTTGTCGGTCGCCGTCGCGCTTCATTCGCAGGGCTACTCGAAAAGATACGCTGTCGGCGTTTCGGCGCTGACCGGCTTGGTCGAAATTTTCGGCGCTATTTTCGGCGCGTCGATTCTGCTGGTTTCCTCGCACGTTCTGCCGTGGGCGCTCGCCTTTGCCGGCGGCGCGATGCTTTTTATCGTCAGCGACGAGATTATTCCCGAAACGCACCGGCACGGCTTTGAAAACGGCGCGACCTTTTCGCTGTTCGTCGGCTTCGGTCTGATGATGTTTCTCGACGCCGTTTTCGCGCAATAAAACTGCCGGGAAATACATCCGAAATTTTCTTTCAGGTTATATCGGTAAAGCCTTAAAATTATCGTATGAAAGCGGTCGGGAAAATTCTGGATAATCTGCAAAACTCGAAATTTCGTCGAGAGATACGGCTTCACCGGAAAGAGGCGGAGTATCTCAATGACAAGGGTCTGGAAACGGTTCTCGAACACGCCGCCGATTTCGTCGAAAAACGTCTCGCGCCCGCCGAGCCCGCCAATGACGGGAAGCAGACGCCGCGGCGCAATCATCCGGTTTTCGTCGCCCAGCACGCGACGGCGACCTGCTGTCGCGGCTGTCTGGAAAAATGGCACGACATTCCGAAAGGAAAAGAACTGGACGAAGCGGAGAAACGACATATTATCGAAATTATCGAAAGATGGCTGTCGCAATATTTAATCAAAAGCGATGAATAGAGAACTGCTGAGTAACCGGATTCTGGAACGCTCTTCCGTTGTCGCCAATTCGCTGATGAACCGCGAGCGGCGCATTCGCGGCGGCAACAGCTATGAAAAAGAGCTGGGTTTTGACATCATCGGATTTCTGACGGCGCGGCTGTCGCACGGCGAAAAACCGGCTCGCTGGCTCGACCTTTGCTGCGGCAGCGGAAAAGCGTTGATTGAGGCGGCGAGCATCTTTGCCGAACAAAAATTAAACTCGCGGATAGAAATAACCGGCGTCGATTTAGCCGCGATGTTCGAGCCTTATCCGGCGGCGCAGCTCGATTTTCTGCACCTGATAGAATCTCTAATCGAAGACTGGAAACCGGGCGGCGAATTTGATTTGATTACGTGTGTTCACGGCTTGCACTACATCGGCGACAAGCTCGGCTTGATACAAAACGCGGCTTCGTGGCTGAAAAAAGACGGCGTTTTCACGGCAAATCTCGACCTCGCCAATTTCAAATTCGCCGACGATAAACCGGCGGGCAGAGCCGTAGCGAAAGAGTTAAGCCGAAATGGAATCGAATACAAATCGAGCAAACATCTAATCATTTGCCGCGGAAAAAAAGAAATCAATCCGCAAAAATTCCGGTATCTCGGCGCTGACGACAAAGCGGGCGCAAATTATACGGGGCAAGCCGCCGTTAATTCTTATTACGCGGCAAAATCGGATTTATCGAGAAATTAGCTGCGCGTCGTTTGTCAGAAGAAAATTGCCGTCGCCTTTGACGTCGACAAAGACGAATTTAAATTCACCGCCGCCGCCGCTGCCGTCCGGATAGCGATAATGCCATTCTTCAATCCGGACTTTCGTTTCTTTTTCATCGAATTTGGTTGCGACGGAATCGGGCTTGCCGTAGATAATATAAATTCTGCCTCTATCGGTTTTCCAGCCCGCGGCAGCGACGGACGAAAGATGCTCGTTGACGTAGGCGATTCTTTCGTAATAGGCTTCTTTAAATTCGTTGATTTCGGTCTCGGGATTCGGGTCGCGCCGCTGCCAGAAAAGCTCGACGAACTGCTCGCGCTCGGCGTCAGTTTTCAAATCAAGAGATGCTTGCCTTTCTTCCGGCGTGATGATGTAAAGAGCGTCTCTTTCGAGCCATTTTTCGTAAGTATATCTATTATTTCCCGCGCCTTCGATGCAGCGAATCTTACTTTTCTCCTGCGCCTGCGCTGAAAAACTCAAAAGACAAATTAAAGTCACCGGAAAAAATGAGAATTTGAGCTTCATAAAATTTCTCCGAGAACATTATCGCATTTTCTTTCGCGCAATCCATTCGCCGACGTTTTTTTCCGGAATATCGAGCGGAGCTGCGCCGCTTAAAAGCAATACGTCGTGAAATTCCTGAGGTCGAGACGGTCGCCGTGTTCGTTTTCCGAGCGGGCGCGCGAATAAAAGGGAAAAGAGCCGCCGATTGATTAGGACTATCGAGACTTGAATCCTATTCAATCGGCGGCTCTTTTCTTACTGTTCGTCGCCGGCTTGTTAAAATCGCCGGAATTAATTCGTCGCTTTCAGCAAATCCTTCAGCGCCGCCCGCGAGTCATTGCCCATCGCGCCGGAATGTTGCCCGATTTTTATCTGCACGCTTTTGGCGGCGGCGATTTTTCTCAGTTCGGCGGGCGTGACTTTATAAAAAAGAATTTCCACCGAAGCGTGCGGAAGTTCCTGATAAAGCCGCACCAGCTTGGCGAAAACGAATTTTTGCTTGTCGGCGATAATCGTCAGGCTGTTTGCCTGCGCAAATTTTGCGCCCTGAGCCACGCTGGCGAAGCCGAGCATAAAAACGTCTCGTTCGACGCCGGACGACTGGTCGCCCCTGTAAACGTAAAACGCGCGGTGATCCAGCTTCGCGCGGGAAGCGCCGCTGCTGACGTTAATAAAACTGCTGGGCGTGCTGGTGTAGCCGATTCTGGTCGAAGAAAAATAATTGGAAAGCAGACCGCCCGCGCTCGTCTCCCCGCTGCCGTCGCTGACTATTTTATTCGCGTCGGTCGCGTTCGCGCTTCTGGCGTCGCCCCACATTTGCACGTTGGCGGCGTTTGCCTTCAACTGCTCTTCGACCGTCCAGCGTCTGGTTCTGGAATTGGAAGTCGAAATTGTCTGCGTTTGATTTCCGGTTTTTTCCAATTCGACGTTTTCCGGCTGCGATTTAATATCGTGCCGTTTTTGCGCGCGAAACTCCCAAGCCGGTTGAAGATTTTCGATTGACCAGACGCCGCGTTTTTCCGCCTTCGCCTGAGCTTCGTTATTTTGATAAGTCTCGGTCTGCGCTTGGTCCTGACCGCTTTTTTCCGACGAGACGTGCCACGCCGCGCCGTCGCGCAACATCTGCTGGCTGACGTCGACGCCGTTCAGAAAAACCTGACCGACGGTTTTGGTTTCGGCGACGCCGCGCGCCAGAAATTCGACCTGTTTGCCGTAAACCATCTGCTGCAAATGCTCTCTGACGGTCCGGTGAAGCTGCTGTTCCGGTTCGGGAACTTCGATATATTGCAGCTCGACGGTTATCTTTCCGCCCGTCGGCATCTCTACCACGACAGTTTTGCCGTCGACGATTTCAACGACCGTTCCGTTGAATTTTCGCTGTGCAAAAGCGGAAACGCCGAGAATCAGCGTCAAAACAATTAAGAGAATTAATCTGGAATGTTTCATAAGGCGGCTTTATCCTGTTCGAGTTTTCTCTCCGTCTCCGTGTGACTGCGGTGAAATTACCTGACGTCCAAATCGTATTCGCGCAGGCGGCGATAGAGCGTCGAGGGCGAGATTCCGAGAATCTCAGCCGTTTTGCCGCGATGCCAGCCGGTTTTTTCCAGCGCGCTGATGATTTGCTGTTTTTCCACGTCGCGCAATGCGGTCGGGCTGGCGTTCTGGAAAGAGCTGGTCGCCGCCGCTTCCGGCACGTTGTAGCTGACCGAGACGTTCGACGGCGTTTTATAGACGACTTCCGGCGGCAGCTCCTTAGTCGTGATTTTGCCGTTGTCGGCGAGCAAAACGGCGCGTTCAAGGCAATTTCGCAACTGGCGAACGTTGCCGAGCCAGTGATACGAGCAGAGAGCGTCGGCTGCCTGCGGCGTCAGCTCCGGCGCGTGGGCACCTGCGATTTTGTTCAGCAGGTGACGGGCTAAAGGCTCGATGTCCTCGCGGCGCTCGCGCAGCGGCGGAATGTGAATCTCGAAACTGTTGATGCGGTAGAGCAAGTCCGAGCGGAAAACGCCTTCCGATAGCGCCTGTTCCGGTCGGCGATTGGTTGCCGCGAGCAGGCGGACGTTGACCTCGACTTTGCGGACGCCGCCGACGCGGAAGAATGACCTCGTCTCCAGCGCGCGCAGCAGTTTGGATTGCAGCGCCATCGGCATTTCCATCACTTCGTCCAGAAAAAGAGTCCCGCCGTCGGCAATCTCGAAAAGCCCCAGCTTGCGCGTGCGCGCGCCGGAAAACGCTCCGGCTTCGTGACCGAAAAGCTCCGATTCGAGCAGCGAATCCTGCAAGGCGGCGCAGTTTAAATCGACGAAAGTAGCGGACGAGCGCGGGCTGAGACGATGCAGCGCCTGCGCGATAAGCTCTTTGCCCGTGCCGGATTCGCCCGTTATCAAAACGGAAGTTTCCGAGCGGGCGACACGCTGTACGAGCCGCAGAATTTCTTTCATCTGCGGCGATTCGGCGACGATTTCCGGCATTTCCGTATTGCGGCGCTCAAGCTGCGCGCGCAGGCGCTGGTTGTCGATTTTCAGCTTTTGTTTTTCGGCGGCTTGCGTGACCAGCACGGCAAGCTCCGTGATGCGATACGGTTTGGTCAGGTAATCATACGCGCCGAGCTTCATCGCTTCGATTGCCGTTTCGACCGTGGCGTGTCCGGTCAGCATTATGACTTCGGGCGGGTTTTGTCGCTTTTCCTTCAGGCGGCGCAAAAGTCCGATGCCGTCGAGGCGAGGCATATTGATGTCGCACAGCAGAACGTCGTAATCTCTTTCTTCCAGAACCGACCACGCCGCCTCGCCGTCCGAAGCGGTTTCGACCTCGTGACCGAGACGGCTCATTTCCTTCTGCACCACCAGCCGCAGATTGCTTTCATCATCGATAACTAAAATTTTTGCCATAGATTTTCTGAGAGTGCTGAGTCCTGAGTGCTGAGTGCTGAGGTCTGAGAAAATTTAACTCAGCACTCAGGACCCAGCACTCAGGACTGTTCCTTGTGAATGGGAAGATACATCGTAAACGTCGTGCCGACGCCGACGTTCGAGCGAACCGCCAGCCGCCCGCCGTGTTCGGTGACAATTCCGTAACAAACCGCCAACCCCAGACCCGTGCCTTTGCCGATTTCCTTCGTGGTGAAAAACGGCTCGAAAACTTTCGGTAAATCTTCCGGCGCGATGCCGTGTCCCGTATCCTGAACTTCGACGACGACGCGACCGTTTTGCGCCGCGGCGCGCAGAGTGAGCGTGCCGCCGCCGGGCATCGCGTCAATCGCGTTGGTCGAAAGGGCGATGACGGCTTGCTGCATTTGCCCTTCGTCGGCGTTGACCGCCGGGAGATTTTCGTCGATTTCCAATTTGATTTCGATGTTGTCGCCGCGCTTTTGGTGAGCGATGAGGCGGGCGGAAGATTTGACGGTCAAGCCCATATCAATCGGCGTCCGGTTGCCCGCCCGCACGCGGCTGAAATCGAGCAAGCCGTTGGTGATGGTCTTGCAGCGAAAAGCCTCGCTGCGAATCAGGCTCAGATATTCGCGCAAATCTTCGACTTCGGGCGAAACGTCGAAAACGCCTTCGGAAACGCGCGTTTCCAGCGCCTCGGCGCAGGCGGAAATCGTGGCGAGCGGGTTATTGATTTCGTGTACGACGCCGGACGCGAGCCTGCCGACCGCCGCGAGTTTTTCGGCGCGCCCGACGGCGTGAATCGCCTCGACGCGCACCGTTACGTCTTCGCCGACCGTGATGACGTGCGTGACGTTGCCCGTATCCGAATCGCGCATCGGGATTTTGCTGACCATCCAATGTTTGGTCGCGCCGGTCGAATCGGTCGTGCGCTGCTCGATGCGCTCGATTTTGCCCGTGCGAAAGGCTCTTTCAAATTCCTGGCTCAGCTCGCTCTGCGGGTATTTCGTCAAAACTTCAAAAACGTTGCGCCCGATGACTTCCTCGCGCGGAACGCCCTGCGAGCCGATTTCGCGATTCCGGTTCCAGGTTACGATTTTATAATCCTTATCAATCACGTAGAGCGAGACCGGCAGCGCGTCCAGCACCATTTCGGTAAACTTCCGGTGCTGTTCCTTCGCCTGGTTTATCGAGGCGTCCATCCTCGCTTCGTAATGCGCCGAAAGATTGACCGACATCGCCGCCATCTGCGTCGCCGCGTCAATCAGCCGTCGCGCGCGCTCGTCGCAGAGATTTTTTTCGGCAAAGCCGACAATCACCGCGCCTTTGACCTGACCGTTGATGTGCACGGGCGAGACGTATTCAAATTTATGATTTTTTCCGCCGAGCAGAAATTTCCCTTCGTCTTCCGTCCAGACGGAAATCTGCGGCGGGAGAAACTCCAGCCACTTTTTAAAACGGTTCTTGTGCAGAAAATCGTTTGTCTCCGAGTCTCCCGAATCGAAAGCCGAAGTGACAAAACCGACCGTTTCCAGCTCGACGACCAGCGCGCAGACGTCCGCTTCGACCTCCTCGCGCAGGGCTTCGGCGACGCGGCTGGCGACCTTTTTCGGATGAAAGGTGAAGAGCAGGCTGCGACCGAGCTCGGCAATGAATCTTAACTCCGCAGAAGAAGAAGAAGAAGAAGATTCAGTTCCGGCTTGCCCGGGCGCAAACGCGTCCGTTTTATTTTTGGCTAATCTTGGAGAAAACATTTTTCCAGGCGACAAACTTATCTATTGATTTGGCATCTATCTGAGGGAAATCGGACGAAAGAGAAGTGCAAACTTCCTTTATCAATTGAAAAAGATTTTTAACACTTTGTCAAGTTTTTTATTTTAAACCGGGACAATAATTTGACTCTTTTTTTTATTTAAACAAAAATCTTAATGCAGGGTATGAAAAACAGCGGTTTGTTAAGCCAGTTACGGAAAGTCGTATTCGTCGCGCTCGTCGGCGGATTATTCGTTTTCGGCGGGGCTGCGATAAAGGCGGACGCGCAGCGAATAGTGGATAAAACCGTCGCCACTATCAGCGACGGCGTTTCAAGCTCCGAGTTGATAACTTATTCCGACCTGCTGTGGCAGCTGGCTCTCGACCCGAACGCGCCGCTCAACCCGCCGAATTCCGGAGACCTTAAGCGCGTCTTGCAGATGCTTATCGACCAGCGGCTTTTCGCGCTCGAAGCGAGACGGCTGCCGCGCAACGCGCCGATCGAAGCGGAAGTAAACGAGGAAATCAGAAGAGTTCTGGCGCTTTTTCCTTCGACCGCCGAATTTGAAAGACGCCTGCGCTCGGTCGGCTTCGAATCGGTCACGGACGAGAATTTCCGGCGGATGATGGAGCAGCGCGTCGCCATCGAAAAGTATGTAAAGTTTCGCTTCGAGTCGTTTGTGATTATCACGCCGCAGGAAGAGGAAAAATATTACCGCGACGTTTTCGTCCCGGAATTTCGCCGCCGCAATCCGGGCGTTCTCGTCCCGGCGCTGGCTGAAGTTCGCGAGCGGATTAATCAAAATCTGACGGCGCAAAAGGTCGAACAGGAAATCGAAAGATTTCTGGAAGATGCCAAGCGCCGCGTCGAAATCGAAGTTCTGTTTGAAGTTTAAAAATCGAAAATCTGTTTGAAATCCGGATTTTCCTATTCTTCCGCCGCCTGCCCGCTGCTGTCATCAACGTTAATTTCGGGCAATTCTTCGGCGATTCTCTCTCGGGTCTGCGAATCGAGAACGTTTCTAATCGGCTTTGTCCCGACGTTCGTCCTGAAATTTCCGTTTTCGTCATAAAGCCGGCGATACTGCGCCGTATTCCGAATCACGCCCTGCACGTAGCCTTTAGTCTCGGAGAAGGGAATTTCTTCGACGAATTCGTCCATTTCGAGCGGCAGGCTGGCGCGCCACGGCGCGACTCGCCCGGGACCGGCGTTGTAAGCGATGGCGACGTATTCGATGCGCCCGAATTTATCGAACTGGTCGCGCATATAAGCCGTGCCGAGCTCGATATTGAGCGCCGGTTGAAAAAGGGCTTCGCCGGTAATGGGCGTCGTATTTCCATATTTCCGCGCCGTCGCGCGAGCGGTCGGAATGAGCAGCTGCATCAAGCCGTAAGCGTCCGCGTGAGACTTGGCGCGCGGATTGAAAACCGATTCCTGGCGAATCAGACCGGCGACCTGATACGGGTCGAGCTGGCGCGCCTGCGCCCAGTTTTTTATGAGCTGCCAGTTGGTCAGAGGATAAAAAATATCCCATTCCTCGCGCCCCATTTCTTCGGGAAACATCTGCGGGTAATCGGGATAGCTCCGGGCTAAACTGCGCAGCGCAGTGACGTTATCTTCGCGCAGGCGATAATGTTTCGCCAGCGTCAGATTAACCTTCGGGCTGTTCGGCGCGGTTCGCCCGGCGTCCGAGACTTCTTCAAAAGCCCAATCGAAAAGCCCGACGACGCCGAGCTGGTCGGCGCGAACGAGGCGCTCGTTTTCCCTTTCCGTCGCGGTTTCGGCGGCTACCGTGACGGTTTTCAGGTTGGCGACGGCTCGCCCGACCAGAGAATCTTTCGCGAAATTCTGCGGCGACGCGCATCTGCCCTGCGAGCGCAGGTTTGCGATTCGCTGCGTCGCCTGATAACCGTACCAGTTTGCGTCGTAGCGATGTTTGACCGCTTCGTAAAGCGCGCACGCCTCGTTGATTTTACCGGCGCGTTCCGAATCGCGCGCCGCCCAGTAACCGGCTTTGCCGCGATTGGTCGTGTCTTTGTCGGCGTAACGCGCCAGATGCTCGGTCATCATCTGCGACGAAACCGGAAAATTATCGCTTTCGTGTTCGAGCCACGCCAGCTCGAACTGCGCCGAGGCGACGTCGACCGCATTCGGGTAGGACGCGACGGCGGAGCGCAGGAAATAAGTTTCTTCCAGTTTATTTTTCGCGTCGCGAGCCGCCATTCCGACGGCAATCAGAGTCTTCGGCGTCCAGTTGCCTGACGGAAATTTCCGGCGCATTTCATCGGTCGCCGTCCTCGCCTGCTGCCATTGCCGCACACCGGCATAGGCGCGGGCGAGTTGATAATACGCTTCTTCCTTTTCTCTCGACGAGTCAGGAATTAAATTAAAGGCGCCCTGCGCTTCGGCGCCGCGCCGCAGGTTTGCGAGCGCCGTCAGGCGGCGCAGGTTCGTCTGCGGCGTGGACAGATTCGGAAAGCTCGCCAGCGCATTCGTGTAGGCGGCTGACGCTTCGGCGTATTTTTTCGCGTCGTAGAGCTTTTCGGCGCGCGAAATTGCTTCTTCAGCCGTTTGCGGCGTTAAGTTTTGCGCCAGCTCGCTTAACTTCGATTCGGCTTGCTTGCCCGCTTCCGAGCCGGTGCCGTGAAAATAAGCTCTTCGATAAAAATTAATCGCCTGCGCCTGATTTTGCTGCTGCTCGTAGGCTCTGGCGACCGCCAGAAATGCGCCCGCGTCCTTTTTATCAATCAAATCCTGCAAAAAATTCGGAACGTTCTGCGCCAGCCCCGATTGCAGAGCGGCTTCCGTCCAGAGCAGTTTCGCTTCCCTAATGCGCAGGGAATTCGGAAACTCGGCGGCAAGCTGCTGAAAAACGTTCATCGCTTCTGACGGTCTCTGCGCCTGCAAAAGAGCTTTACCGCGCAACCATAGAGCGTAGTCGCCCAGATTCGTTTTCTGCGCGAAAACATTGGAATTTAAAATCTCAGCCGCGCCGCCCGCGTCGCCGTTTTCCAGCCGAATCCGCCCGCGCAGAAGCTTTGCCAGCGCGCCCGCGCGCGTGTTTGCAAAACGCGAATCGAAATCGGCGACGACCGATTCGGGCGGCAGTTTCCCGCCCTTCGTCAACTGGCGAATCGCCTGCAGCGCCTGTTCTTCCGTCATCCGCGAGACGAGCGGCGTCTGGCAGCTCACGTTAAACGGGACGATTAAAAATACGAGCGAAATTAAAACGAAGCTGAAAAACGTTTGTGAATTTAGCGGCTGAAAAACTTTATGAATCAATGTTTTGTTTCCTTTCATCAAACGCCTTTGATGCGAAAGGCGCTCGGGCGGTTTATTTGGGAATTAATCTTTTGCGCAGGGCAATTTTAATATATGATAACCGCATCAAACGGATTTTTTCTAGGAGTTGGTCAATGAAAAAGCTTTTTGCTTTACTGCTGTTCGTTTTTCTCCTCTCGCCGGTAAGCCGGGCGCAGACGCCGAAACCGCCCTCCACGCCGCCCGCGACGAAGCCGCCGGTCACGGCTGACGACGATGACGTGGTGAAAATTTCCACCACGCTGATTCAGCTCGACGTGACCGTGACGGACGAATCGGGAAAAGTCGTGACCGATTTAAAACCCGAAGATTTTGAGATTTACGAAAACGGCGAACGGCAGGAAATTACCAATTTTTCTTTTATGTCCGCGACGCCGCGCGCCAATCCGGCGATGCCCGGAACGCCGAGCGTTAAAAACACGCCGACCGCGCCGCTTTTGTCGACCCCAGCAAGACCCGAAAGAGTCCGGCGAACGATTGCGCTGGTCGTCGATGACTTGACGCTTTCGTTTCAGAGCACGGCTTACGTTCGCCAGTCGCTGAAAAAATTCGTCGACGAGCAGATGCAGGACGGCGACCTCGTGGCAATCATCCGCACGGGCGCAGGCGCGGGCGCGCTACAGCAGTTTACGAGCGACAAACGACAGCTTTACGCCGCCATCGAGCGTGTGCGCTGGAATCCGCTCGGCTCGGGCAACATCGGGGCTTTCGCGCCGATTCAGTCTTCACCGGACAGCTCTCTCGGCGGCGGCAGGAATGCGGGTGAAGAGGAAGGTATTGCGCCGAACGGCAATCCGGACGCCGAGCTTAACAGCTTTCGCCAGAATCTTTTTGCGCGCGGAACGCTCGGCGCGCTCAACTACATCATTCGCGGGATGAACGAATTGCCGGGGCGCAAAAGCGTGATGCTTTTCTCGGACGGCTTCAAGCTGTTCACGCGCGCCGAGCAGGAATTCGTCGAAGCCTCGCAGATTCTGGATTCGCTGCGTCGCCTGGTCGATCTGGCAAACCGCAGCTCGGTCGTGATTTACACGATGGACGCGCGGGGCTTGCAGGCGCTCGGCTTGACGGCGGAAGACAACGTCGGCGGGCTTAACGCCGGGCAACTGGAACAGCGTCTTTCCGACCGCCGCAGCGAGTTTATCGACACGCAGGAAGGCTTGATTTATCTGGCGCAGCAGACGGGCGGTTTTGCGATTACGAACACCAACGATTTAACCGGCGGCGTTCAGCGAGTTCTCAACGACCAGAGCTATTATCTCATCGCGTATCAGCCGGACCCGGAAACGTTCGACCCGAAAACGCGGCGCTTTAACCGGCTCGTCGTCAGGGTCAGGCGTCCCGATTTGCGAGTTCGCTATCGGAGCGGGTTTTTCGGCGTAACGGACGAAATGACGGCGACGGAAACGGTGAAGCAAACGCCGCACGAGCAGATTTTAAACGCCCTGCTCTCGCCTTTCGCTTCCGGCGGCATCAGTCTGCGTTTGAACGCGCTTTTCGGAAACGAAGCCAAAAACGGCTCTTTCATTCGCTCGTTCCTGCACATCAGCGGCAAAGATTTGAAATTTATCGAGGAAGCGGACGGAAATCGCCGGGCTACTTTCGACATTCTGGCGGTCAGTTTCGGCGACAACGGAGTGCCGGTCGAGCAGATAGGGAAAACTTATACGATAAAGGCGAAAGGTGAGACATACGAGCAGATTGTGCGCGAAGGCTTTGTTTACAGCTTTGTCTTTCCAATCAGGACTCCGGGCGCATATCAGATGCGCGTCGCCCTGCGCGACCAGAATACGGCAAAAGTCGGCTCGGCAAATCAATTTATCGAAGTTCCGAATCTGAAAAAAGACCGCTTGACGCTTTCGGGAATCGTGCTGGAGAATTTAACGCCCGCGCAGTGGCAGAAGCTTTCCGGCGATGACACGAACCCGAACGCCCAGCCGATTTTCAGCAATCCGCAATCGGACACTTCTCTGCGCCGGTTTAGGCGCGGAACGGTTCTGAGTTACGGCTACGAGATTTACAATCTCCGGCTCGGCGGCGCGCAAAAGCCGCAGGCGACGACGCAGATGAGACTTTTCCGCGACGGCAGGCTGCTTCTGGAAGGCAGGCAAAATCCGCTCGACGCAACCGGGCAGACCAATATGCAGAAAATCGCGACGGGCGGCGCAATCAATCTCGGAAACTCGCTCCGGGCGGGCGATTATGTTCTGCAAATCATCGTCACCGACAATCTGGCAAAAGGAAAACACCGCACGACGACGCAGTTCGTGCAGTTTGAGATTGTGGAATGACTGTAAACGCGGAACGCGGAGTGCGAAATGCAAAATATCAGGAATTAGAATTTAAGATACAAGACTAATCTTTTCTTTCATTTTGCACTTTGCATTTTGCGTTTTGCATTCATAAACGTTTTGCATTCAATAAAAAAAATCCGTCTGATTTTCAGGTCAGACGGCTTTTTTTATTGATTGCTGCGGTTCTGTCTTAGACGGTCGCGCCCGGGTAGATTGTGCCGAGCTTGCTTTCGTCGCCCTCGGCGAGAGAGTTGACCAGTTCGTAATGAAAATAATCGAACTTGGCGGCGACCGACGGCTGGACGCGTTTGTCATACATCTCGCGCGAGCGGTCGACGGCTTCGCGCAGGCGCTCGTAAAGGTCGCTTGCCTCACGTCCTTCTCTTACTTTCTGCTCGTTGTAAAGCTTGATTTCAGAAACCAGCAGGCGCGCAAAGCGGCGGGCGTCGTTGTGCAGGCGGCGCTCGTCTTCGGTGACCTCAATCGGCAAATCGACGTTGCGCTCGCTAAAGCGGGTTCGCACCGGCGTGCTCGCCTGAGCGGCGCTGCCAGCAGTTTCGACCGCTTCGCCAAATCCGCTCCGCGGTTTTTCGGCGACGGTTTCAAAGGAAC
>JALZHR010000460.1 GCA_030860665.1 Acidobacteriota bacterium | reverse complement strand
CACGCCGCTGGCGGGACCGGAATTCGGAATTTTCTCGACCGGCACGGCTTTGAAACGCCCGAATTTCGTTCACCAGATGATAGGTCCGGGCGCGGGCGGCGCGACGGGCATCACCGTAGTCGGCAATGCGAACGCGGGTAACTATACGCCCTGCGGAACGCGCATCGATTTGGCGCGATTGCAGGCGCTGGCGGCTTCCGACGCGACCGGAGCGGCGCTGATTGACACGCTCAACCGCGAGATGATGCACGGAGCGATGTCGCCGCAGATGCGCAACTATATTATGACCGCAGTGCAAGCCGTCGCGACGGGCGACACGCTCAAGCGCGCCCGCACCGCCGTTTATCTGGTGGCGACTGCGCCGCAATACCAGGTGCAGAGATAGTTATTAGTTCTTTGTCAGTCGTTCGTCGTTCGTTGCCGATGCAGCAAAAATTGCATTCTTGAATTTATTTCAGCCGGCAACGAACAACGAACGACGAACGACGAACGAATGAGGAGAATTATGAAAAGTAGAAGGGAATTCTTAAAAACATCTTGTCGCGCTTTGAGCATGGCGGCAATCGCCACGCAGATGCGGCATTTCGGGATGGTCAGCGCGATGGCGCAGAAAAAGTCGCAGCCTGAGGCTAATCTCGAACCGACCGAGGGCTATAAGGCTCTGGTCTGCGTCTTTCTGTCGGGCGGAAACGACAGCAACAATATGGTCGTGCCGAAACATAACGCGGGTTACAGCCAATACGCGGCGGCGCGGCAGGCGCAGGGCTTGGCGATTCCGCAAGCCAATCTGCTGTCCATTACGCCGCCCTCGATGAGCGGGCTGGAATTCGGTCTGCACCCGTCAATGACCGATTTGCACACTCTCTGGGGGCAGGGCAAGCTCGCCGTCGTGACGAACGTCGGAACGCTCGTGCAGCCGATAACCAGAGCGCAGTATCAGTCGGGCGCGCCGCGTCCGATGCAGCTTTTTTCGCATTCCGACCAGGTAGAGCAGTTTCGGACGGCGATTTCCAGCTATCGTTCGACGACGGGCTGGGGCGGGCGCGTCGCCGACCGCACGGGCGCTTTGAACCCGGGCGCGGCGGTTCCGATGATTACTTCGATTGCCGGAGCTACCGTTTTCAACATCGGTAATAACACCGCGCCGCTGATTGTCTCGCCCGCGCCGACGCCGCTTAACCAGGTTCTGGCGCTGAACGGTTTCGGAACCGCCGGCGACGAGATGGCGCGGCGGGCGGCGATGGACAATATCCGCACGGCGGATTTGAATTATTCGATGATTCAGGCGACCAGCGTTCTGACGCAGCAAGCCGTCAACGTCAGCCAGCAGCTCAGCCAGAATCCGACGCTGACCGTGACCTTCCCGAACACGACGCTCGGCAATCAACTGGCGCAGGTGGCGAAATTGATGAAATTCCGCACGCAGCTCAATATGAGCCGTCAGATTTTCTTCGTCAATCTCGGCGGTTTCGACACGCACAGCTCGCAATTGACGGGGCAAGCCAATCTGCTGACGCAGGTCAGCCAGGCGATGAAGGCGTTTTACGACGAGACGGTCGCGCAGGGCATCGCCAACGACGTGACGACCTTTACGATGTCGGATTTCAACCGCACGTTCAACCCGGCTGGCAGCGGCTCGGGCGTCGGCTCGGACCACGCCTGGGGCGGGCATCACCTGGTAATGGGCGGCTCGGTGCTCGGCGGCGATTTCTACGGCAGGGCGACGGCGAACGGCTCGATTTTCCCGACGCTCGTCAACAGCGGTCCGGACGACGCCGACACGCGCGGGCGTTTCATCCCGTCCGTTCCGGTCGAAGTCTACGCCGCGACGCTCTCGCGCTGGTTCGGCTTGTCGGCGGCTGACGTTCCGCTCGTCTTCCCGAACATCAGCAATTTCCCGTTCTCGACGCTCAACTTTCTGCCGTTTTAGCGAGCAGCAGGGAATAATTAGGAAAATTAAAGGCGACCGCAAGCAGCAAGCGAGGTCGCCTTTTTTGTTAAGTATAAACAAAGGCGGAAGCCGGCGCGTCCGGCTTGGGCGCTCTTGAAAGGCGAAAGGCTAAAGGCTAAAGGATAAAGTAAAGCCAATTTCCAGACTTTCGCCTTTATCCTTTAGCCTTGACGCTTTAGAAAGCGCCCTTGCCCGGCGCGCGGGCTTTCGCCTCGGATTGCTTTGCGCCGAAATTGCTTTTAACTTTTGGTGCAAAGCCTTTTATTGATTTGATTGACGAAAGCTGCCGCTACCGTTTTCGTTTGATTAAATCCAGAGCCGCGTTTAGAATCGTGTCTCTTCCGGCGATATAATCTTCGGCGCGTTGTTTTACGGGTATGTCCGCCGCGATTCCGCGACCGCCGCGACAGCCGCCGGGCGACGTCCAGTATTTGACCGACAGCGTGACGCGCAGTCTCGAATTGGGCAGATTGAACGGGAAAACTTCTCCGGCATAGCAGGCTGGCTCGTTGGTTTCTTCGCCGATTATCGTCGCCAGCTTATTGTCTTTGACTATGGCTAAAAACATCTGCCCGCTCGAAAAAGTGTTTCTGCCGCTCAGAACGTAAACCTTTCCTTTAAAGCGCAGAGGATTTTCGCCGGGCTGAACGATTCGGGGCTTGAAGGCGTAGATATCGCCCGGTTTCAGGTTCAGGTAATAATCGGGAATCGGCGCGTTCTGGCTTTTCAGCCTTTCGACGAATTGAAGACTTTTTTTCCATTTGGACGAAAAGTGTTTATACGGCTTGTCGTTGAACATATCGAGCAGCGCGTCGCCGAGCGCGGAGCTGCCGCCGGTGTTGTCTCTTAAATCCATAATCAGCGTTTTCGCGCCGGACGCTTTAATCTGCGTAAAAATCTCCGCCAGCAATGCTTTATACTTTTCCGAATCGTAGTCGAAAGTGGAGGCGTTCACATAAGCGACGCTGCCGCCTTCGAGAAATTTCAGTTCGAGCGGCGCATTGCTCGCCGGTTTCGGCTGATTGACTCGGGCGGCTTTTTCTCTTTGCAGTTTTTCACTGATGGTCAAGCCTTTCAGCTCGGCTTTTGTGCCGTCGGAAAAGGTCAGGGCAAAATTGTCCGGCTTTCCGAAAACTTCCGCCGCGCCGATCCACAGCCATTCTCCGGCGTCGGTGATTCTTTCTCTTTCGACGCCGAAGCGATATTCGCTTATCCTGCGGATAACTTCATCGCTTTTCATCCCGTTGATGGAAGTAATCACCGCGCCTTTCGGGATTTTTACGTCGGCGGCTGCGGCATCCGTAACCAGAATCTTTCCGTCGATGTAAACGGTGTGAACGGGAAGATATTTCGTCGGATTATTCGGAATGAAAAAGCGCGGGTCGACGACGCCCGAATGCTTGTCCTGAAGCGCGCTGACGAGCGGCGTAAAAATGCGCCAGAACTCGTATTGCGTCATTGCGCCCTGCTTTGCGATGCGCGATTTGACGCCGTCTGCCCGCGCCTGCCACTCTTTTCGCGAAATATAAACGTAAGGATTGGCGTGCGCTTCTTCCAGCGTTTTGACGTAGAAATCCACATCCTCAATCAATTGTTCGGGAGTAAATTTACGGTTAACGTCGACGGAGGTCTGCGCGGCGCACGGGTAAGCCGTTAAAACGGTCAGTATTAAAAAGGCGGAAAATCGAAATATAAATCGTAACGCTCGAATCTGCATATAAATCTGATTGGTCGAATTATTCAGGAACAGCAGCGGGCGGAAAGCGGCGCGCAATCCGAAAACCAGCTTGTTTGAAGCTGATTAACAGGGCGGCGATTCCGCTTTTATTTCCGATGATTTATGATGCCTCGCCCGTTGCTTCAACCGGTCGACGATGAAAACCTGAGCCGCTTTTACGCGAGAGATTGCATCAGCCGACGCCGGAAAATCGGTCGACAATGATAGGGCAACATTTTACGTTCCGCATTCCGTCAATTGTTGCGGAACGTAAAATGTAAAGTGCTTCGGCGTGATTTTTCGCGCTTCCGGCTCGATTTCGTGTAAAGGCTTCAATCGCCGCCCAGCAGCTTTTCCAGAATCAAATGGATAATCTGCGGCTGGTCGCGAACCGCCATATGACCGGCGTTGAGGACTTTGACCCAGCGCAGCAGCCCGCCGTCCTGAACGTATCCGAGCACCTGCGGCGTTTGCGAATCCGAGCCTGTCTTAATCTCCCATCGCGTGGTCGGGGCGAGCTTGAACTTCAGCGCGGCGTCGCCTTCCAGCAGGTTCAGCCAGGCTTCAGTGCCCAGAAAATTGCAGTCCTTGGCGTCGTTCAGCCCGGATATAACCAGAATCGGGACGCCTTTGTCGAGAAGCTCCTGCACAGTGTCGGCGTAGGAATCATTTACGCCCGCCGAGTAAAGCTCCGAGATGGCTTCCGAAAACATAGCGAGCGGCTGACCTTTTTTGGCGTGAATCGCGTCGCGCACGTCGTCGCGGTTCAGATATTCGGTCATCGCGTCGGTCGAAGGGTCGGCTAGCTGCGCGATGTTGGTCATATACAGTCCGCAGATGTTCTGGATGGCGTTGTCGATGTTGGACAAATTCGAGCCGGTGTAGGTTTCGTCGAGTATTTTTTTCTCGTAAGCCGAAATCATACCGTGACTGTAGGCGTAGGTCGTATCGGCAGCCATCTGAACCGGCGGGTTCACCCACGCGTCGAGCAGAACCGTGCCTTTTAAGTCCAGCTTCGAGGCGGGAAACGCGTTGCCCGCGACGATGTTTTTAGAGAGCAGCGGCAGATAAGTTCCGGCGTAGGACTCGCCCGCCAGAATCAGCGGATTTGCCGCAATCTCGGGATGTTTCGCCATAAAATTGAGCAGAGCCTGATAATACTGCCGACAGCCCGCTTCCGGCGTTTTCGGCAGCGCTTCCGGGTCTTGCGCAAAAGACAGCCCGACGCTCAGCGGATGCTCGAAAATCATATAATTGGCGTAATTGTTCCAGCCTTCGGGGCGCGGCGTGACCGTTCCGTTATCGCCGATTTCAAAAGGTCCGTTTTCGAGGAAAAAGCCCCAGAAACTGGTCGAACCGGGTCCGCCGTTAGTCCATAAAACGGTCGGGCGCTGCGCGTAATCCGGCGTGCCGACAAACCAGTAAAACAATTCTTCGTCGCTCCCGTCGCCGTCGGCGGGCGGCGGGTTAAACGGTCCGTAAATGGAAGCGTAACCGGCAAACTGCGTTCCCGACCAGCCGCTCAGACCCGGCAGCGACTCGACCCGGTCGTCCGCCGCCGCCGCAGCGTTTTTAGAAGAAGAGCCTGTAGCAACCTGCGCAGCGGCAGCCGACTTTTTTTTGTTCGTTTTCAGAAATTTGTCACCTCTTTTTTTTAATAAAAAACGCGGAACACTTATACAATAAATTGCCGCGCGATGCAAAAACTCTGTTCGGCGGGCTGAAAAGTATTATTCACCCGTTAAAATTCGCCTTAAAAATCAATAGAAGATTGTCAATTCCGAAAGCCTCGTTTTGCTTTGGACATTGAGCGGAAAAATTGGCACAATAAGCGGGACAAATTCTCTCTCACGAATTCAAAAATTTAGTCGCGGAGAAAATATGAATTTAGGTCAGATTTTAGCGCAGGAGCTTCGGCACGAGGCGCAGTCGACGCGGAAAATGCTCGAAAGAGTTCCCGATAAATTCGAGTGGCAGCCGCACGAAAAGTCGATGAAACTCGGGCGGCTCGCCACGCACGTCGCTGAAATTCCGCAGTGGACGCGGGCAATCGTGCTGCAGGACGAGCTGGATTTTGCCAAGTCCGATTACCAGCCCGCGACGCTCGGCAGCGCGGCGCAGCTGGTCGAGACGTTCGACCGGTGCGTCGCCGATTCGGTCGAGCTTTTGCAGAATGCTTCGGACGCGGATTTGTTGCGCAGCTGGCAGTTGAGAAACGGCGAAAAGATTTTGATGGAGATGCCGAAGGCGATGGTCGTTCGCTCGATGGTTTTAAATCACCTGATTCATCATCGCGGTCAGCTTTCGGTTTACCTGCGGCTGAACGACGTGCCGCTGCCGTCCGTCTACGGTCCGACGGCGGACGAGCAGATGTTCTAATTTAACGGTCTTCGGTCTTCGGTCTTCGGTCTTCGATTTTCTACTGCAC
>JALZHR010000430.1 GCA_030860665.1 Acidobacteriota bacterium | reverse complement strand
GCAAAACCTCTGCACTTCCAGTGCAGAGTGGTTTAGTTTTTCACCTTTTCACTTTTTCACTTTTAAAATCTGACGGTTTCTTCTGTCGCTTCGGATGCGCTGCTCGACTTGCTGCGCCATTCGTTCTCGTTTTCGTAGAAGTTTACGTCGTATGTCATAAGGCTTTTGACCGGGATGCCGTTAAATTCGGGCGGCGCGTCTTCAAATTTGACAATCGTGCCGATGCCGATAACGTCCGTTCCGAAGCCTTTCACCAAATCTACCGTTTCCTGAATCGCCTTTCCCGAACGCAGAATGTCGTCGACGATTATCGCCGGGTAAACGTCGCCTTCGCCGATATACTGGCGAAACTGGCGCTTGCCGCTTTCGATTTCCGCCCAGTAAATCTGGTCGGCGTTTAAAGCCTCGCGGACGCCGAAGGCGACCATAATGCCGCCCGGGCTGGGGCTGATAATCGAGACTTTCGGAAGGCGGCTCGAAACGGTTTTGTCCATTCGGAACATACGGCTCAAGCCGACCGAAAGAATCCGCGCGTTGTCGTAATAGCGAAACGCCAGCGGCATCTGGAAATAATGCGAAGCGTGCTTTCCGTTCGGGTAAATGAAATGCCCCTTGCGATACGCGCCCGTCTGCTTCAGAATTTCCATTACCGATTCTGGCGAAGGAATCAAATTAACCATTGCTCTCTCCTCTGATAAAATTTGGAATTAATTTAGCTTATCCGAATAAGCGAACGGGTGACAAGTGCCGCTTTCTTTCTTTCGGCGCGCGTTATTTTTGATTCAACACTTCGCGGATAATCCATTTTTGCACGCCGCTCGTCTCGGCGGGCAGCTCGTCGACGGCAAACCATCCGGCGGCGTTGATTTCGCGGCTGCTCGGCACCGGCTCGCCGCTCGCCTCGGCGCGAAAAAGAATCTCGACGTGGCTGTTTATCGTTCTGACCTTGAGCAGCCGTACGTTTTCGATGTCCAGCGCCGTTTCCTCGCGGATTTCGCGTTTTATCGCTTCTTCAGCCTGCTCGCCCGCTTCGATAAAGCCGCCGGGCAGCGCCCAGCTCGCGCCCGGGCGCAGAAAATGGTCGAGCACCAGAACTTTTCCTTCCTCGTTCAGCACGACGGCGACGACCGAAACCGTAAATTTTTTCTGCGTCAGGCGGACGGCTTGCAGCCGCATCGCGCGCGGCATCCGCTTCCATACGGCGCTGACTAGACTTTTCCACATTTTAGGCGCAAAATCTCAGGTGTAAAATTTTTTCAGGCAATATCATTTATTTCCCGAAGCGTTTCTGGAAAATAAACGCCGATAATCGTTTTTTGATATTGTAGGCAAATTCACCTGCCCAGCATCATTTCTCCAACTCAAACCATATACGTTTCCGCCGGAGGATTCAATGAAAAAACTTAAGGTGTTTTTTTCAAAAAGCTTAGCTGTTCTTGTTTTCACGCTGCTGCTGTCGGCAGGTTTTTCGTTCGCTCAAAGCTTGCAGCAGGACTTAAATCAATCATTTAAAGCATTCAAAATCTTCCGGCTCGGCGGCGGCAGTCTGCCGCAGGCAAACGGCAGCTCACTGACCGTTCCGGCTGACGGCGGCAGAACTTACGTTTTAAATCTGACGCCGAACGATTTGCGCGCGCCGGAATACAGCGCCGAGGAAACGACCGTTCTGGGCAGGCACACGCTGGATTTCGTCGGCGTTAAAACCTTTAAAGGAAAAGTTTCCGACAAGGCGGATTCCGAAGTGCGCCTGACGATTGACGGCGCGAAGGTCGAAGGCTATTTCGCCATCGGCGCGGAAAAATTCTATATCGAACCGGCGCGCAGGTATTCCGAATCGGCGAATGAAGCCGATTTGATTGTTTACCGCGAAAACGATTTTTTAAATCCGCTGACTTTTGAATGCCGCTCGCCGCTCGGCGAAAAAATCGAGAGCGGGAAGCGCGCGGTCGAGCTGCAATCGGTCGCGCCGAATCTGCCGACCTTGCGCGTGATTGAAATGGCGACCGACGCCGATTTTCAGTATGTGCAGGCTTTCGGCGGCTCAAGCCAGGCGAACGCGGAAATCCTCGGCATTATGAATATGGTCGAAGGCGTTTACGAGCGCGAGTTAGGCTTGACCTTCGACATCACTTACCAGCACGCGTGGACGACGCCCGACCCGTATACGGGCGTGAACAGCGACGCGTTTCTGCGCTCGTTTCAAGCCTATTGGAACGCTAATTTCTCGACCGTTCCGCGCGACGCGGCGCATCTTTTCACGGGAAAACCGGCTTTCGCGAATCAGGGTTACGCCTTTCTCGGCGAAATCTGCAAGCCGGTGACGCCGACGCGCCCGAGCTACGCCTACGCCTTCAGCGGAAAAGTCGATTTCGTGCCGGCGAAATACAGCGTCACGGCGCACGAAATCGCGCATAATCTCGGCGCTAATCACAGCGACACGCCCGAATGCGCCAACACGGTTATGAACACGACCATCAACGGCGGCGCGCAGCCGACTTTCTGCCCGGCTTCGCGGGCGGAAATCACCAATTACGTCGCGGCGAACGGCACGTGCCTGAGCACGCGCAGCACGGGCGCGCCGACGCGTTTCGATTTCGACGGCGACCGCCGCGCCGATTTGTCGGTCTGGCGACCGGCAAACGGCGACTGGTATATCATCAACAGCGGCAACGACACGTTTACCGGGTTTAAATTCGGGCAGGCGGGCGACCGCATCGTTCCGGCTGATTACGACGGCGACGGCAGAACCGACCCGGCGGTTTATCGCGGCGGCGTCTGGTATCTGCTCAGAACGACGGCGGGCTTTACCGGCATTCAATTCGGCTTGCCGGACGATGTTCCCGCGCCCGCCGATTTCGACGGCGACGGCAAAGCCGACCCGGCTGTTTTCCGACCTTCGACCGGCTACTGGTTTATCCTGTAT
>JALZHR010000082.1 GCA_030860665.1 Acidobacteriota bacterium | reverse complement strand
GGCGTGCACAACGTGAGAACGAAAATTCTGGGCTCGAACAACGCTCATAACGTTATCCGCGCCACGTTCGACGGCTTGACCAGAATGAAAGACCCGACGGAAGTCGCGCGTCTGCGCGGCAAACAGGTTGAAGAACTTTTATAGTCATTGACCATTTATCATTTAACATTTATCGGCGAGATTTGTGTTAAATGATAAATGATAAATGATAAATGATTAAAGCAATGGCAAACGAAACACAGCAAGAAAACAACAACAGCGGCGGCGGAAGCATTAAGATTCAGTATTACCGGAGTTCAATCGGCTATTCCAGCAAGCAGAAACAGATTGTCAGAAGTCTGGGCATTACGAAGCTCAACCAGACGGTCGAGCGCCCGGATACGCCTTCGATGCGCGGAATCGTCGCTAAAGTTCCGCATCTTTTGAGAATTGTGGAATAGATTGAATTAACCACAAGGGCACGAAGAACACAGAGGCTTTAAAAATGCTTTTTCTGGTGTCCTTTGTGCCTTTGTGGTGAAATTCTTTTTAAGAGGAAAAGAAAATGGCTTTAGGATTAAACAACCTGCGTCCTGCAAAGGGCAGCACGCACAAGAAGAAAAGAGTCGGGCGCGGTCCGGGTTCGGGACTCGGAAAAACTTCCGGACGCGGTCACAAGGGGCAGAAATCGCGTTCCGGTTATTCGAGCAAATCCGGTTTTGAAGGCGGACAGATGCCTTTGCAGCGCCGTCTGCCGAAACGCGGCTTTACGAATATTTTCAAAAAAGAATGGCTGGAAATCAGCCTCGCCAAGCTCGAAGAGAATTTTAACAGCGGCGACGAAGTGACGCCGGAAATTCTGCACGAGCGCGGTCTGATTAAAAAAGCCAAGCACGATTTGGTCATTCTGGGCACGGGCGACATCAGCAAAGCCCTGAGAATTTCGGCGCACCGCTTTACCAAAAACGCGAAAGACAAAATCGAAAAAGCCGGCGGCAGCATCACGGAAATCGTCAGGGGAAAAGCCGCCGAAGCGCAGCAGGCTTAATTTAAAAAAAGCCCGTGCGCGCTTTTTTGTCAGTCGAAAACACGCTAGACTACTGACTCGAAGTAATTTTTGTAATACTGCTAGAGGAATATAATGGATAAGTTTTTTGCCGCAATCCAGAATATGTTTAAAGTGCCGGAACTCAGAAACCGGATACTTTTTACGCTTGGAATGCTGGTTGTTTATCGTTTCGGCGCGCACATTCAGGCACCGGGAATCAATAAAGTTCAGCTTGAAAGAGTCTGGGGCGAAGTCAGCGGAACGCTGCTCGGCGTGCTCGATTTGTTTTCGGGCGGCAACTTCCGCACGATTTCCGTTTTCGCGCTCGGCGTCACGCCTTATATTACGGCGTCGATTATCATTCAGTTGATGACGGTGCTTTACCCGGCGCTGAAGAAAGTGCAGGAAGAAGGCGAAGTCGGGCGGCAGAAACTAAACCAGTGGACGCGCTATCTGACGGTGATTTTGTGCGCCGTCCAGACGTTTTTCGTCGCCACGTGGCTCAGCCGCAACCAGATTATCGGCGAATCGTGGTGGGCGACGTTTATGATTGTCGTCACTTTGACTACGGGAACGGTTTTCGTGATGTGGCTCGGCGAACAAATCACCGAGCGCGGCATCGGAAACGGAATTTCGTTGCTGATTTTCGCCGGTATCGTCATCGGCTTGCCGAGCGGGATTATGCAGATTTCCGAGCGAGTCAGGGGCGGGAACCCGATGCAGACGCTCGGCGTGATTTTCCTCGCCGTAGTTTTGATTGCGCTGATCGCCTTAATCGTCTACGTCGAATCGGCGCGGCGAAACATCGCCATCAGCTATGCCAGCCGCCGCGTCGGAAACCAGACTTTTAAAGGACAGGAAACGGTTCTGCCGCTGAAAATCAATATGGGCGGCGTGATTCCGGTGATTTTCGCTTCGTCGGTTCTGGCGATGCCGCAGACTCTGCTGTCGGCTTTTCCGCCCGACCCGAACGCGACCGAAACGACCTGGGGCAGAATTCATTTGTTCTTCCAGCAATTTCACGGCGGCGACCCGTATTATGAATTGGTCTTTCTGTCGCTGATTGTTCTGTTCACGTTCTTCTACATCACGATTGTGTTTAATACGGACGAGGTGGCGGACAACCTGCGCAAGCACGGCGGATTTATTCCCGGCACGCGACCGGGCGCGCAGACGGCTGAATATCTGAATTACATCCTGACGCGTCTGACGACGGTCGGCGCGCTTTATCTGGCGTTTGTCGCCTTTGCGCCGCAGGTTTTGCTGAGCGGATTCAGAGTGGCTCGGCTGCCGTTCATCGGTCCGAGCCTTGACCAGTTCCTTTCCGCGACGCCGGGCTTGAACTGGATTCCGACCGGCTTGGGCTATCAATTTTTCTTCGGCGGCACGTCGCTCCTGATTCTGGTCGGCGTGGCGATGGACACCATCGCGCAAATCGAAGCGCAGCTCGTGATGAGAAACTACGAAGGCTTTCTGGGCGCCGGCTCAAGGCTTCGCGGTCGTCGCGGTTAAGAAATTTGAACCGCAGAGACGCGGAGACGCTGAGAGAAAAGG
>JALZHR010000359.1 GCA_030860665.1 Acidobacteriota bacterium | reverse complement strand
GTGATGTGCGCCTACAACAGCGTCAACGGTCAGCCCGCCTGCGCCAGCGACGAGCTGCTCGGTCAAATCCTGCGAGGCGAATGGAAATTCGACGGGCACGTCGTTTCGGACTGCGCCGCGATTGAAGACATTTACAAAGGGCATAAATTCGTCAAAACCGAAGCCGAAGCTTCGGCTCTCGCCGTCAGAAAAGGCACGGATTTGACGTGCGGAAAAGAATACAAATCCCTGTCAGACGCCGTCAAACAAGGGTTAATAAAAGAATCGGAAATCGACACGGCGGTGAAGCGCCTGATGACGATTCGCTTCCGGCTCGGAATGTTCGACCCGCCCGAAACGGTCAGATACGCGCAGATTCCGGTTTCGGAAAACGATTCGGCGGCTCATCGCGAGCTTTCACTGCGCGCCGCGCGCGAATCGCTAGTGCTTCTGAAAAACGACAACAACGCTCTGCCGCTCAGAAAAGATTTGAAAACCGTCGCCGTCATCGGACCGAACGCCGACGACGCGGAAATTCTTCTGGGAAATTACAACGGTCAGCCGTCAAAATCCGTGACGCCGCTCGAAGCGATTAAAGACAAGCTGCCGCGCGCCGAAATTCTTTACTCGCCCGGAATGTATCCGACGGGCGTCGTTTTCGAGCCGGTTGCGGAAACGGCGTTTTCGGATTTGAAAGGCGAATATTTCAACAATCGCGAGCTGAAAGGCGAGCCTGCGCTGGTCAGGCGCGACGCGCAAATCGCTTTTAACTGGGGCGCGGTCAGCCCGGCAAAAGAAGTGAGCGAAAACGATTTTTCGGTGCGCTGGACGGCGAAACTGAGCGCGCCGGAATCGGGTAAATATCAATTCGGCTGGCGCGGCAACGGGGGCGTGCGAATTTTTCTGGATAACCAGCTGGTGGTCGATGAAGCGAAAAACCCGTGGACGCGCAGCCTTTTGAAGGAAATCAATCTCGAAGCCGGAAAAACTTACGATTTGCGCGTCGAATATTTTGAAAACGCCAACCTTTACGCCGCGTCAAAACTCGTCTGGTCGCCGCCGACTGCGCAGGAAAAGCTTCGCGCCGACGCGCTCGAAAAGGCGCGACAGTCGGAGGCGGTCGTGATGGTGATGGGAATCTCGCCGATGATTGAAGGCGAGGAAATGGACGTCAAGCTCGAAGGCTTTCGCGGCGGCGACCGCACGGACATCGCATTGCCAAAGCCGCAGCAGGATTTAATCAAAGCCGTCCACGCGCTCGGCAAACCCGTAATTCTCGTTTTGATGGGCGGCAGCGCGCTGGCGGTCAACTGGGAAAGCGAAAACATTCCGGCTATTCTGCACGCGTGGTATCCGGGACAGGAAGGCGGAACGGCAATCGCCGACGTTTTGTTCGGCGATTACAACCCGGCTGGCAGATTGCCGGTCACGTTCTACAAATCCGTCGCCGATTTGCCGCCGTTTGAAGACTACAAAATGGCTGGACGAACTTATCGTTATTTCAAAGGCGAGCTGCTTTATCCTTTCGGCTACGGCTTGAGCTACACGAAATTCGCTTATTCCAATCTGAAATTCAAACGAAAAATCAAAACGGGCGAGAATCTGCAAATCTCGGTCGAGGTGCGGAACACCGGCGCGACCGAAGGCGAAGAAGTCGTACAGCTTTACGTCGCGAATCAAAAAGCGTCCTTTGCCGTTCCCATACGCTCGCTCGAAGGCTTCAACCGAATCGCGCTCAAGCCGAACGAAAGGAAAACCGTTTCGTTTACGCTCGCGCCGCGTCAATTGTCGGTCGTTCCGGAAAACGGAAAGCGAATTGCCGAAGCGGGCGAATTTCTAATCAGCGTCGGCGGCAAGCAGCCCGGATTTTCCGGCAGAGCCGACGCCGCCACTACGACGACCGTCTCTGAAAGGTTGTCAGTCAGCGGCAAAACCATCGAGATTCCCGAATGATTTGACGAATTGTTTATCGACGAAACGAATTTGTCTAAAACTCGAAACACTTTGTTGTATAACTTTACAAAAGTTCTGAAAGCAAATATAAATACAGAATGAAGTAAAAAAAGACGCGATTTTCCGACGACTTAGCGGTCTGGTTTCGTTTTGAATGAAAATTACGCTCTTCCCGGGCTTGGTTCGCTGTTGTCGAAAATCTGAATAAATCAGGAGATAGGAAATGAGAAATATTGTCGGCAGAAAAAACTTAAAGCGCACGATTTTTTTGTTTTCATTTATGTTCGCGTTTTGCTTTGCTGCGGAAAGCTTCGCCCAGACATCAGCCGTTCTGGAAAACAATTTTGAGAAGGGAACGGACAGATGGGAAACTCGCGGAACCGCTTCGGTCGGCTCTTCCAAAGAGCAGGCAGCGAGCGGAACGAAAAGCCTGAGAGTGACCGGGCGCACGACAAACTGGCACGGAGCGCAGTTGAACGTGACCAAAATTCTCGCGGGCGGGCAGGTTTATAAATTTTCCGCCGCCGTCAGATTAGCCAAGGGCGAAAACCCGGACGAAATAAAAATGACGATGCAGCGCGGCGATAATCAATATGAAACGGTCGGGACGGCGACCGCCAATGCCGACGGCTGGACGACCGTTTCGGGAAATTTTAAGCCTTCCGGTCGCGATTCGTCTTTGCTCGTTTACATCGAAGCCGGAAGGGCGAACACCGCTTATTTTATCGACGATTTCAAAATCGAATCGCTCGGCGACGGCACGCCGAAGCAGTCGGGCGTGATTCTGCAGAATGATTTTGAAGACCAGACGGCGCAGAACTGGTTTGTTCGCGGCGATGAAGCCGTGCAGATGTTCAGCAGTAACGCCGGAGGCAGCCAGAATCTGAGAGTCGGCGGGCGCACTCAAAGCTGGCACGGGCTTGCCGTCGACGTTTCGCCGCTGTTTTTTAAGGGCAGAACTTATGAAATCTCCGTTTCGGCAAGACTGGTCAAAGGTCAGCCCGTCGATTCGCTCAGAATCGTCGTCCAGCAAACCCCGCCGAAAGGTCAGCCTAAAATCGTCGAGGTGAGCAGCCCGATTAAAGTCACGGATTCCGAATGGGTGACGCTTTCCGGTCGATACACGGCGACTACCAGCGACAATAATATTCTGGTCTGCATCGAGGCTGCGGGCGCAGGCACTTCGTTTCATATCGACAATTTCACGATAAAAGTTCCCGCCGAAGGCGACGGTAAGTCAGCTCCGGTTGAATAAAATAAGCACCGTTTGAGAAATCGCGCCGGAGAACAGACGGTTGCGCGGCGTAGTTATCTGGGTTTTAATTAGATGTAGTTCTCCGATTTTTAATTAATTAAAGGGGAGCAGGAACGAAAAAGGAGGGATTGATGAGCAATTTAAATCGACGGAAATTTATCGGCACGGTCATCGGCAGCACGGCTGGCGGCGCTGCGGCGGGCGCGCTCCTGTGGCGTGGGCGAAACACCAGGAGCGAGCCGCTCCTGCCGGACAACGATTTTATAATCAATCCCGCGATAAAAAGCCCGACCGATAAAGTGCCGCTCGGGCTGAGCGGCGTCGCGGTCAGCGTTGTCGGAATCGGCACGGGCAGCGGCGGCTGGGCGCGTCAATCCAATCAAACCCGGCTCGGGCAAAAAGAATTTACGCGGCAGATTCGCCACGCTTTCGATAACGGAATCAATTTTTTCGACCTCGCCGACCAATACGGCTCGCATCCATTTTTCAAACGGGCGATGGAGGGCGTGGCGCGCGACCGATACGTGATTCAGACCAAATCGACCAGCCGCCGGGCAAAAGAAGCGCGCGAGGACATCGACCGTTTTCTGAAGGAACTCAACACCGATTACATCGATTCCTTAATCATCCATAACGTCACCGAAGGCGACTGGACGAGCCGTTTTCAGGAAGTGATGGAAGTTTTTACGGAAGCCAGAAAGGCTGGAAAAATCAGGGCGCACGGCGTAACCTGTCACAGTTTCGCGGCGCTTCGGGCGGCGGAAGCGAGCGATTGGGTGCAAATCAATCAGGTGCGCTGGAACAGCCGCCAGTCACATATGGACGCCGACGTCAAAATCGCCCGCGCGCTGTTTGAAAAAATGCGCCGCAAAGGGCAGGGAATGATTGGAATGAAGGTCGTCGGTCAAGGCTCGCTGGTCGAAGGCGAAAAGGCTCTGACGCCTGAAGAATGCTTCAAATTCCAGATAGAATCGGGCGTCGTCGACGCTTTCGTCATCGGCGTGGAAAAGATAGAGCACATCGACGCGCTGTTGAAAGGAACGGAAATCGCCCTTAAACAAGCGGGATATAAAACCGTCAAATTAGCTGAAAGCCAGCGCGCAGTTTAATCAATTACGAATTACGAATTACGAATTAAAGAAAAAATCTTCATTCGTAATTCGTAATTCGTAATTCGTAATTATTTACGGCAGAACTTCCAACTGCTGGTTCGTCAATTTCACGGAGCTGCCGCCAACCATAACCTGAAAAGTTCCCGGCTCGACGACGCGCTTCATCTCGCGGTTGTAAAACGCTAATTTTTCAGGCGTTATTCTGAAAGTCACCTGTTTGGTCTCGCCGGGTTCGAGCGTGATTCTGGCGAAATCCTTAAGTTCTTTGACGGGGCGCGTGACGGAGCTTACTTCGTCGCGGATATAGAGCTGCGCGATTTCGTCGCCGCGTACCTTTCCGGTGTTGGTGATGTCGACCGTGACGGTCGTTTCCTCGTTCGCCCTGATTTTCGGCTTCGTGATTTTCAGATTTGAATAGCCGAACGTCGTGTAGCTCAAGCCGAAACCGAACGGGAAAAGCGGCTCGGTCGTCGAGAACAAATAACCGCGCCGCGCCGTCGGTTTATAATTGTAATAAATCGGAAGCTGCCCGACCGTGCGCGGAAACGAGACGGCTAGCTTTCCGCCCGGATTGTAATCGCCGAAAATCACGTCAGCCGCCGCCGTTCCGGTTTCCTCGCCGAGATAAAAGCCTTCGAGAATGGCGGGAACGTTTTCCGCCACGTATTCAATCGCCAGAGGTCCGCTGTTAATTAAGAACACGACGACCGGTTTTCCCGTGCCGAGCAGCGCGCGGACAAGGTCGTTCTGCCGACCTACTAATTCGAGCGAGCTGCGGTCGCCGAGATGATTTTCCGCCCAGCCTTCTTTGTTCGTATCCTCGTTGCCGCCGATTGCGAGAATCACGGCGTCGGAATTTTGCGCCACCTGAACGGCTTCGGCTATCAATTTCCGGTCGCTCGCCTCGTCGTTCAAAGTCGCCGTGTCGCCGAACCAGTTGCCGCCTTCTTTGGTGATTTTCACGCCTTCCGCGTAGTTTACTTTGACCGAATTGCCGAGCTTGTTTCTCACGCCTTCCAGAATGCTGACGGTGCGCGGCGGGTTCGGGTCGGTGTAGCCGCCGAGATGCGCGCGGTCGGCGTTCGGTCCGATGACGGCGACGGATTTCAGTTTCGCGCGGTCGAGCGGCAGCGTGTTTCTGTCGTTTTTCAGCAAAACAATCGAGCGGCGCGCGGCTTCGGCGGCTAATGCCCGGTCTTCCGGCGTGTCGGTCAACCGCGCCGCTTTTTCCGGGTCGACATACGGATTTTCAAAAAGCCCGAGCTGAAACTTCTGGTAGAGAATTCTCGAAACCGCTTTGTTGACCAGACTTTCGGGGATTTTTCCGGCTCTCACCTGCTCGACCAGAGTTTTGTTGACGCTCGGGTCGGGCAGCTCGACGTCGAGACCGGCTTCGAGCGCCTGCCGGGCGGCTTCCGCCGCGTCGGCGGCGACCTTGTGGCGTTTTTCAAGCTCGCCCATCGCGTAATAATCCGAAACGACCGTGCCCTGAAATCCCCATTCGCGGCGCAGAACGTCTTCCAGAATCCAACGGTTGGCGTGAACCGGAACGCCGTCGATTTCGTGATAGGCGGGCATAATGCTGAACAGGCTCGCTTCTTTGACGGCGGCTTCAAACGGCGCGAAATGCGTTTCGCGCAGCACTCTCTCCGACAAATTTACGGGACCGATGTTCGTGCCGTTTTCGGGCTGACCGTGACCGGCGAAATGTTTCCCGGTGGCGATGACGTGCGCGTCGCCAATTTTCGGGTTGGCGTAAGTCGCGTTGCCCTGCACGGCTTTGACGAGCGCGACGACCATTCTCGAAGTCAGGTAAGGGTCTTCGCCGTAGGTTTCCTCGGTGCGTCCCCAGCGGGCTTCGCGCGCCAAATCCATATTCGGTCCGAGAACGTGATGCGTCCCGCGAATGCGCGTCTGGCGTGCGGCGACCGTGAAAACGCGCGTTATCAAGTCCGTGTCCCAGCTCGATGCGAGCGAGAGCGGAACGGGAAAAACCGTACTGCCCTGTCCCATATTTCCGTGCAGAATCTCGTCGTGAAAAACCGCTGGAATTTGCAGGCGCGTGTTCTCAATCAGCCATTTCTGCACCGCGTTGGCGTATTCGGCTGAGCGGCGCGCGTCCCGGTATTCGCGCTGGCGCGCAAACTGCCCGATGCCGTGCGGCATTTTCTGTTTGGCAAGCTCGGGCGAAAACTCGCCGCCGAGCGGCATCTGCTCTTTCGGCACGCGGCTGTTGTCGTTCGGTTTTTCCATCCACAGGCACATCATCTGCGCCGCTTTTTCCTCAAGCGTCATCCGCGCGAGCAAATCCCGGACGCGCTCTTCAATCGGAAGCTGCGGATTTTTGTAGGGAAGTCTTTCAGTCTGCTGCGCTTTAACTGATGGAACAGTCATGGGCGTCGAAGACAAAACCAAAAACGAAGCTAAAAGAAACGCGAACGAAGCGCGCAGAAAATTATTTTGGATGGTTTTCATAAGATGATTTTCTAAAAGGGCAGAAGCCCGCGCGTCGGGCAAGGGCGCTCTCGAAAGGCTAAAGGCGAAAGGATAAAGGATAAAGGATAAAGTAAAGCCAATTTCCGAACTTTCGCCTTTAGCCTTTAGCCTTGACCCTTTAAAGAGCGCCCTTGCTAACGCGCGGGCTTCCGCCTCGGCTGTTTTGCGCCAAAACTGCTTATAATTTTCGACTTTTGGTGCAAATGCTTTAATCTTCACGATTTACCTATCTCACTCCGAAAAGAATATCCATCGTCAACTGGTCGAGACGTTCATATTTCAAGCCCTTCGACGCCAGTTCGTGACGGTCGAAATTTTCGGCGAGCAATTGGTCGAAATCGCCCAACTGGTAACTCTTGTTCGTTTCCTCGATTTCCGCGAGAAGTCCTTGAATTTCCGCGTCTTCGTTCCAGCGTTTGCCCTTGTCTTTCAACATCAGATAAGTCCGCATACAGCCGCGCGCGAAATCCCTGACGCCGTCGTAATCTTCCGTCCGGTAAGCGTGCGCGTCGAAATGGCGCATTCCCTCGTAGCCGACGTCTTCGAGAAATTTCACCAGCCAGAACATCTGTTTCGGGCTGACCGAGCCGAAGCGCAAATCCTGGTCGTATCTGCCCGGATACTGGTCGTTGAGGTCGATGTGGAAAAGCTTTCCCGATTCCCAGGCTTGCGCGATGGCGTGCGTGAAATTCAAGCCCGGCATCTGCTCGTGCGCGACTTCCGGGTTGACGCCGACCATTTCCTTGTGGTCGAGCGTTTCGATAAACGCCAGATAAGCGGCGGTCGTCGCCATATAAATGTCTGCGCGCGGCTCGTTCGGCTTGGCTTCCATCGCGAATTTATAGCCGTAATTCTGCTTGATGTTGTATTCGCACAGGTAATTCAAAGCCTCGCGCAGGCGTTTTATCGCTTCGTCCGGTCTGCGGCAGCCGTCCGTTTCCACGCCTTCGCGCCCGCCCCAGAGGACGAAAATCTCCGCGCCGAATTCCGCGCCCAAATCCATCGCCCGCATCGTTTTCTGAATCGCGTAGGCGCGAACTCTGGCGTCGTTTGCCGTAAACGCGCCGTCGCGAAAAACCGGCTCGTAAAAAAGGTTGACGGTCGCCATCGGGACTTTGATGTTGTTGTCCGCGCAGGCTTTTCGGAAATCGCGGACGATTTGGTCGCGCTCGCCCGCGCCCGCGTCAATCGGCACCAAATCGTTGTCGTGAAAATTCACGCCGTATGCGCCGACCTCGGCGAGCATTTCGACAATCTGCGTCGCCGAGAGCTTTTCGCGCACCTGCGTTCCGAACGGGTCTGCGCCGCGATTGCCGACCGTCCACAAGCCGAAGGTAAATTTATCCTCCGGACGCGGCGTGTATTTATCGTCACTGGTCATAGTCTGATTCCTCAACTCAAGATTTTCGGTAGCTGTGTAATAAAATTATTTTGCTGCTTTACTGAATAGAAATTTATACTATAATGCTTTTGCACGGTCGTGCAACTAAGTCCTGAAAAAATATGAAATTCCTCGGTATAGATGTCGGAACGGGCGGCTCGCGCGCCGTTTTAATTGATTCCGAAGGCGCGGTTGCGGCTTCGGCGACGGTCGAGCACGAGCCGTTCGCCTCGCCCGAAATCGGCTGGGCGGAGCAGGACGCGCGCGATTGGTGGCGCGCTTCGGCTGAAGCGATTCGCCGCGTTCTGGCGAGCGGCGGCGAAAACGCGAAGGCGGACGAAATCGGCGCAATCGGGCTTTCCGGTCAGATGCACGGCGCGGTTTTTCTCAGCGAGCGGGACGAAGTTCTGCGCCCGTCAATCATCTGGTGCGACCAGCGAACCGAAAAGCAATGCCGCGAGCTGACCGAACGAGTCGGCGCGGAAAAGCTTATCGAGCTGGTCAGCAATCCGGCTTTGACGAATTTCACGCTGACGAAAATGCTCTGGGCGCGCGAAAACGAGCCGGAAATCTGGAATCAAACGCGCAGCGTCCTGCTGCCGAAAGATTACGTCCGCTTTCGCCTGACCGGCGATAAAGCGACGGACGTCGCCGACGCCTCGGGAACTTTAATGCTCGACGTGCAGAACCGGAAATGGTCGGGCGAGATAATGTCGGCTGTCGGAATGAGCGAGAATTTATTGCCGCAGCTTTACGAATCGGCGGAGATTACCGGCACGATTTCCGCCGAATGCGCCGCCGAAACGGGTTTAAGAGAAGGCACGCCGGTCGTCGCGGGCGCGGGCGACAACGCCGCCGGAGCAATCGGAATGGGCATCGCGCGCGTCGGCTCGGTCAGCGCGACCATCGGCACTTCGGGCGTGATTTTCGCCGTGACCGACCAGCCTTCGATAGATTTAAAAGGACGAATTCACACCTTCTGTCACGCCGTGCCGAACCGCTGGCACAATACGGGCGTCACGCAAGCCGCCGGGCTTTCCTTCCGCTGGTTCAGGGATAATTTTGCGGCAGGTGAAAGTTATGACGATTTGGTCGAAGCGGCGGCGAAAATCCTGGTCGGCTCGGATAATCTTTTGTGGACGCCGTATCTGATGGGCGAGCGAACGCCGCACATCGACCCGCACGTCCGCGCCTCTTTAATCGGTCTGACGGCGAGCCACACGCGCGCGCACGTCGTCCGCGCGATTCTCGAAGGCGTGGCTTTCAGCCTGCGCGATTCGATTGAGATTTTCAAAGAGCTGAGTATTCCGGTCGGAGCGATTCGGCTCGGCGGCGGCGGCGCGCGCTCGCCGCTCTGGCGTCAGATTCAGGCGGACGTTTACGGGCAGCCGGTCGAAACGATAGCGGCGGAAGAAGGCGCGGCTTACGGCGCGGCGCTGCTGGCGGGCGTCGGCGCGGGCGCGTGGACAACGATTGACGAGGCGTGCGATAATGCCATTCGCGTCGCCGAAAGAATCGAGCCGAACCCGAAATCGGTCGAGATTCTGAACCGCCGTTACCTGGCGTATCAAACGATTTATCCGTCTCTGCGCTCGATATTTCAACCATAAAATCTGAAATAAATTTGCGCCGAGAGTTCCGGTACACCGCTGAAACCTGCTAAAAATCTGCATCTTATGAAGAATTTAATTACCTGTTTGATTTTGTGCGTCTCTTTTTTCGTTTTGTTCGCCGGCGTAAGTCCGGCTCAGCAGGCAACTGCAAATCTGACGGGCGTCGTCACCGACCCGAACGGCGCGGTAATTAAGGGCGCGACCGTCACGGCGACGAACAAGGCAACGAATCTTTCGCGGACGACCGTGACGAATGACGAAGGCGTTTATGTGTTTTCGAGCCTGTCGGTCGGCGAATACGAAGTCGAGGTTAATTCCGGCGGTTTCAAAAAACTGAAGATAACCTCGATTATTTTAAATGTCGGGCAGACGCTGACGGCTTCGGCGCAGATGGAAGTGGCAAACGTAACCGAAACGACCGAATTAATCGCAACGCCTCCGCTTATCGATACAAACACCTCTGAAGTAGACTGGGTAATTAATGAAAGAGAAATCGAAAATCTGCCGCTGAACGGGCGGAATTTTCTTGAGCTTGCGCTGCTCGTGCCCGGCAACGCGCCCGCGCCGAATTTCGACCCGACCAAAGCCAATACGCTCGTCATTTCGTCCGCCGGGCAATTGGGGCGCGGCGGCAGCGTGATGATTGACGGCACGGACAACAACGACGACGTGGTCGGCGGCTCGCTGATAAACGTTTCGCAGGACGCGGTCGCGGAATTTCAGATTGCGACCAACCGGTTTTCGGCGGAATACGGGCGCTCGGCTTCGTCGGTGATTAACGTCGTCACGAAAGGCGGCACGAACGAGGTGCGCGGCTCGATTTCGTTTTTCGAGCGCGACCGGCGGCTGCAGGCGCTTCCGGCGACGTTCGACCGCGCGAATCCGACGCCGCCGTTTGACCGCCAGCAGTATTCGTTTACGCTCGGCGCGCCGGTTATCAAAAATAAGCTTTTCGCTTTCGGCGCGTTTGAATACCGCAATCAGGAC
>JALZHR010000357.1 GCA_030860665.1 Acidobacteriota bacterium | reverse complement strand
GCCGCGTTCCGTTCTGCCGGTTTTCCGAAAACAGATTTCCGCGCAGAAAGATTCTCGCGTTTTCAAAAAACTCCGCGTCTCCGCGTCTCTGCGGTGAATCGTGATTAAATCTTTTTTCCAGCGTCAGAAAACCGTTTTGATAGCGGCTGTTCGCGTAGAAATCCGCCGCGCCGCGCTCGTTTTCGGCGACGGGAATGTAGCCGCGAGTTTTAAAAGCGTCGAGCGACGCCGAAAAATCCCAGCCGTTTTTGCCGAACGCGCCGAATGCGCTTCCTTCAAACGTGTTTTGCGTTCCGGCTGAGGTTTCAAAGCGCAGAACCGGCTTTTCGCCCGCTGCTCTAATTTGCTGCAAATTTATCGCGCCGCTCAGCGCCGCGTCGCCGTAGAGCGAGCTTGCGCCGCCGCGCAGAACTTCGATTTGCTGAACGGAAGATTTCGGAACGCGCGTCCAGTATGTCCAGCCGCCGAAAGCGTCGTTTATTGAGATTCCGTCCAGCAGAACAGAAGCGCGAGACGCGCCGCTGCCCGCCAGCCCGCGAAAATTCGCGCCCTGCGCGGTCGGATTCGTCGTGCGGCTCGAACTGCGGCGAAACAAGGCGAATCCGGCGATTTGCCGCAGAGCGTCGTCGACCGTCAAGGCGGCGGTCGCGTCCAGATTTTCGCGCGTTAAAACGACGACGCTCGCCGGAGTTTCATTCAATCGCGTTTCGGTTTGCGTGATGGAAACCGTGACTTGCTCGCGCAAATTCTGCGGCGACAAAACGACGCTCAAAGGCTCGCGGAAATCGCCCGCGCCGACTCTTTTTTCGTAATCGGCAAAGCCTTTCGCCGTAATTTTTAAAATCAGATTCGTTTCGCCGTCAGCGGTGACGGAAAATTTCCCTTCCGCATCCGTGACGGTTTCGGAAACGATTTTATTTTGATTTGCGAGAGAAACGCCTGCGCCCGCGACCGGCGCATTCTGCGCGTCGGTGACAGTTCCCGAAATCGTCTGCGCGATTGACGGAACGGCGAGAAAAAGCAGCAGGAAAATTAAACGCAAAGGCGCGGAGCGATAAACGATGAACGATGAACGATGAACGATGAATTGCACGTTTCGCGTTCCGCGTTCCGCCTTCATCGTTCTCCTTTCCCCGTCTATCCTGTTTGAATAACCCTTGTTCACCTTGAAAAGCTAAATTGTAACAGTTTGTCGCCGCGCAGTTAATTCGTCGATTCGCGCGCGGTTGACGGCGAAACCGATTCCGGGCGCTTCGGGCGCGATGATTGTGCCGTTTTTCGTGACCTCTACTTCCGGCTCGATAACGTCTTCGTGCCAGTAACGCTTCGACGCCGAAACGTCGCCCGGCAGCGTGAAACCGGCGAGCGTGGACATAGCGATATTATGCGCTCTGCCGATGCCCGATTCCAGCATTCCGCCGCACCAGACCGGAATATTCGCCTGGCGGCAGGTTTCTTCGACGAGCTTTGCCTGCGCGTGACCGCCGACGCGACCGAGCTTGAGGTTGACGATTTTTCCCGCGCCCAGCTCAATCGCCTTGCGCGCGTCTTCGGGCGATTTGACCGATTCGTCCAGGCAAATCGGCGTTTTGATTTCGCGCTGCATTTTCGCGTGATCCAGCATATCGTCGTGCGCCAGCGGCTGCTCGAACATCATCAGGTTAAACTCGTCCATTCGCTTGAATAAATCAATATCGCCTAGCGAATAAGCCGAGTTAGCGTCGCCCATCAGTAGAATATCGCCGAATTTTTCGCGCACCTGCCGGATAACTTCGTAATCCCAATGCGGTGCGATTTTGATTTTGATGCGCCGGTAACCGGCGTCAAGCTCGGTCTGGATTTTTTCAAACAACTGCCCGACCGAATCCTGAATGCCGATGGAAACGCCGCAGGCGATTTCGCGGCGGACGCCGCCCAGATGCCGCCACAAAGGAACGTTTAATTTTTTCGCTTCCAAATCCCAGCAAGCCGTTTCAATCGCGGCTTTCGCCATTCGGTTGCCGCGCACCTTTTTCAACACGTTCCAGATTTCCGAAGCAGCCGCGACCTCTCTGCCGATGGTCATCGGCGCGAGAATTTTCTCCAGCGTCACCCAGGCGGCGTCCGTCCATTCCTCGTTATACGAAGGCGTTTCGCCGCAGGTCGCTTCGCCCCAGCCTTCCGCGCCCGTTTCGTCCTCGACACGCGTTAAAATTATTCTTCTCTCATAGGTTCTGCCGAAGCTGGTTTCAAAAAAATGCACCAGCGGCAGATTGATTTCGATAAGCTCGATTAATTTGATTTTCATCGCTAAAACAAACGGGACAAGCAAAACAAACAGGATAATGAATTATTCTACGCCTGTCCACACTCATTGCCGAAACCGTAGTTGGCGGGGCGATTGTTTTCGCCGCGCGTTTTGTGCAAAATTATCAAGACGTTCACGCGAAATATGCAGACGGAAGATTTTGTTTACCTCTACGAGGTCGAAGATAAATTGTGGTGGTTTGCCGGAATGCGCGAGATTTCCGCCTCGCTGCTGGACGAATTTTGCCCGCCAGCCGCCGGGTTTGAAAACGTTCTGGATGTCGGCTGCGGCACGGGCTTGAATCTGAAATGGCTCGAACGCTACGCCGAAACCAGCGCCATTAAAGGACTCGACGTCGAAAAAACGGCGCTTGATTTCTGCCGCGAGCGCGGCGAAAATTTTTTAACGCAGGCGTCGGCGACCGACTTGCCTTTCCCGGACGCGACGTTCGATTTGGTGACGAGCTTTGACGTTCTGGTTCAGATTCCGGGCGAAAAGGCGGACGAAAAGGCGATAGCGGAAATGTATCGCGTTTTAAAGCCGAAAGGCGTTGCGTTTGTCCGCGCGGCGGCTTACGAATGGATGCGCAGCGGGCACGACGAGGCTTTGAACACTCAGCGCCGCTACACCGTCGACGGACTGTCCCGGAAGCTTGAAAACGCGGGTTTCACCGTTCTGCGAAAGACTTATGCGAACACTCTGCCGTTTCCGCTCGCGGTCGTTCGCCGTCTCGCGCTAAAGCCGCTCGGTTTATCGGATAAAGGCTCGGACGTGAAGCCTTTTCCGCCGTCGCTGGAATGGCTGAACCGGATTCTAACGCGCGCATTGCTTTCCGAGGCGAAATTTCTGAAACGCCCTAACGCGAAATTTCCGTTCGGATTGTCCGCTATTTGCGTGGTGCGGAAGGACTGAGTTTTTTTAATTTTTACCACAAAGACACAAAGAACACGAAGTGAAATTAGCCGCGGATAAACGCGGATTTTCGCGGATAGAAAGAGAAAATCAACAGGGATGACAAGATGGACAGGGATAAGAAATAGATTTTATTTATCCCTGTAAATCCTGTAATCCCTGTTAATTTTTCCGTTTTCCGGTGAAAACTTCCTCGTGTTCTTTGTGTCTTTGTGGTGAAATTTTCTATCACTTAACGCGGCGCAGCGCCGAATAGGCTTTGGAAATCGCGTTTTCGTCCGTCGCGTTGCTGTTGCTATTGCTGTTGCCGCCCCAGTAGCGGTCGCGGTTTTGTTGATAAAATTCGATTGTGCGTTTCAAGCCCTCGTCCAAATCGACGCGCGGACGCCAGCCGAGAATCTGCTCGATTTTTTTGTAGCTGCAATTGCAGTTGCCGACGTCGGTCAGCTGGCGCTCGGGCGGAAAAGGAACGCCGACGACCGCGCCGCGCCCGGTCAGTTTAATCAGCTTGTTGGCGATTTCCGCCAGCGTCACGATTTGATGATGCCCGAGATTAAAAATTTCGCCTTCGGCTTCCTCGCTCAAGCCCGCCAGCAGCAGCGCTTCGACGACGTCGTCGACGTAATTCATATCGCGGCTCTGCCTGCCGTCGCCGAAAAGCTGGATGGTTTCGCCGTCAATCGCCTGCCGGATAAACCACGCGATAAAGCCCTGACGGTTGTGGTGCATCTGCTGTCGCGGTCCGTAAGTGTTTGTCAGGCGTAAGTTTACCGTTCGCAAGCCGTAAGCGCGCTGGTAGAGCAGGTGATACATTTCCGCCGCGTATTTGTTGATGCCGTTGATGTCCATCGGCTGGACGCGGTGCTGTTCGTCAATCGGCAGATACGCCGGTTTGCCGTAAACCTGGCGCGTGCTGGTGAAAACGATTTTGACGTGCGGGTTGAACATCCGGCAGGCTTCGAGCAAGGTCAGGTGAATCGCGCAGTTGAGCTGCAAATCGCGCTGCGGCACGCGCATCGAATCCAGATGGCTGATGCTGCCCGCCAGATTAAAAATATAATCGACGCCGCCGACCAGATGATTAATCACCCAGCTGTCGCCCATATCGGCGACGTGCAGCTTGACGCGGTCTTTGATGTCTTCGATGTTGTATAAACTCCCGCCCTGGTCTTCGCTGAGCGAATCGATAATGGTGATGTCCACGTCGTCGCCGATTTCAGCCAGGCGCCGCGCCAGATTGCTGCCGACAAAGCCCAATCCGCCGGTTATCAGGAC
>JALZHR010000336.1 GCA_030860665.1 Acidobacteriota bacterium | reverse complement strand
TGCAGCAAAATGGTCGGGTCGATAATCGTGTGCGGCGGGTAAGCGGTTTTCAGACGACGAAAACGCTGACCGGAAAGATACTGCAAAATCAGCAAATCCAGTTTCTGGTCGACGCCGAAGCGGTAATAGAGCTTTTCGACGCCGTTCAGCAGCTTCGGCAGCTCGGTTTCAAATTTCTCGACCGGCAGCGCCTTGCTCGCGCCGTAATTCTTCACCGCGCCCTCGACGCCTTCGCGCCTGCCATACCACGTTTCCATTTCCGGGTCGCGCGGGCGGACGAAAAGCGTATAGGGATTTTTCCGGTTGGCGGGCGCGATGACGGCAATCGCGTCCGGCTCGGGAAATCCGGTCAGATATAAAAAATCCGAATCTTGGCGGAACTTGTGCTCCGTGTCATAGCTGCGCGTCGTTTCGTGCGCCGCCGGAATGATGGCAACGGAATCTTTGCCGATTTGCTCGATAAAATTTTTTAATTGCGCTTTCATTGGTTTCTCCTCATTTACGAAAATTGTAGCGCAAAGTTTTAAAAAGCGGAAAATTAACTGCGGAGAGACAAAGAAATCAGCTGCGAAGGGAGACGAAAAGAAAACTCGTCCACAGATGAATACGGATAAATCCGGAGAATTTGCAGTCGAATTTGTTTCGCCCGTTTCTGTCTGTGTCCATCCGCGGACGAATTTTCTTAATTCTTTTTCCGTGCTTTTTCGTGCTCTTTAGCGGCTAATCTCTCGCCGTGAAAAATTCCGCAAAATTCCGCGCGTTTGCCGTTCAGTTTTTAAAAAGAATTGCTATAATCACGAGACTTTTTAGAACTTTCCAAAACGGAGAAAATAATGAAAAAACTTTTCAGTTCAATCGCTTTAATCGCACTCTTTGCGGTAGTCGCTTTCGCCGACGTTCGTCTGCCTGATACGCCGACGCCGAAACAATCGAAAAAAATCGACACGCGCCTGCGCATCAGCATCAGCAAAGACGCCAAAGAAGCGCGCCTGCGAATTCCGAAAAGCCAGGTTCAACAGCTTCGCGCCGAGCTTGACCAATTGGACGAATCAGAGCCGAACGCGACGGCTGTCGTGACTTCCGGCTTTTCCAGAACGCAGACAATCGTCAGCGGCTTGTTTCTGAGCCTGGCGTTTGTGGCTGGCGGCGTCTGGCTCGCGCGCTCGCGCGGCGGTAAAAGCGGGACGAAAACCGCGACGGCTTTAATCGTCGGCGCGGGATTATCTCTGACCGGCGCGATGGCGACGATTGCCTTCGCCAATGTCGGTCCGCCGCCCGAACCGCGCAGTCTGACCGGCAAAATATTCTCCAATTCCGTCCACGTTTATAAACAGGCTTCCGGTAAAATAAGGCTCGAAATCAGCGACGAAACCGACGCAATCGAATTGATTGTGCCCGAAACCGCGAAAAGCGGCGACCGAACGGGTGAAGAAGAATAAAAAGTGGTAGGTGATAAGTGATAGGTAATAAGGCGGGAGAAAATCCTTAATCCTTATCACCTATCACTTATCACCTACCACTTTCTTTACATTATGCAGGAAATTCAGAAGGCAAAATTTGAAATCGGCTCGGCGCGTGTTTTCGCTTTCGCGTTTCTGACGTTTTGCGCTTTTGCCGCCGCGCTGGTCGGCAGTTTTCCCCTGCAGCTTTCCATCATTACGATTTTTCTTTTCGCGGGCGTTCATAATTTTATGGAGTTTCGCTATTTCGTCGCGCGGATGCCTTTGCGCTGGGGAAAATCGAAAACCTTTTACGCGGTCGGCATCGGCGGCGTCCTTGTGCTGACTTTCGTTTACCTGTCGATTTATTTTCTCTACGATAACTGGCTCTGGAGTCTGGAAAACGCGCAAATGCTGGTCGCCGTCTGGAATACGTTTTTCGTTTTGTGGGTCGGGCTTCTTTTCTACCTGCGCGGGCGGCAGAAGCCGAAAACGGATTGGGGCTTAGCGTTTGCGGCGGCGTTTCTGCTGGCGGCGCTGGCGTGGCTCGCGCCGAATTACTGGAGTCTGACGCTGGTTTACCTGCACCCGTTTATCGCGCTCTGGTTTCTCGAGCGGCAAATCCGGCGCACGCGGAAAGAATGGCTCGGGGCTTATCATTTCTGCCTGGCTTCGATTCCGGTTTTCTTAATCGTTTTGTGGCTGGCGCTCGGAAGCGAGGCGAATCTGCCGGAAAACACTCCGCTTTTCTCGCGCATCTCGGAGCACGCCGGAAGCGGGATTCTGACGGGCGTTTCCAGTCATCTGCTGGTCGCCGCGCACGTTTTTCTGGAAAGCATTCACTACGCGGCGTGGATTCTGCTGATTCCGCTGGTCGATAAACGCGCCGTTCCGTGGAAGCTGAGGGAAATTCCGCTGGCGGCGAATAAACACGGCTTTCCGAAGCTGGTCGCGGCGGTTTTAATCGTCAGCGCCGGGCTGGTTTTCGCGCTGTGGCTCGGTTTTTCGATTGATTACGCGACGACCCGGGACGTTTACTTCGCCTTCGCCATCGCGCACGTTCTGGCGGAGTTTCCGTTTCTGGTAAAGATGCTTTAAGAACGAAAAACGGAGAACGGAAAATTCAGGAACAGACATTTTTCGCGCGGAAGAAAATCATTCCGTTTCCGAGATTGTTTCTGCAAGACTTTTAAATTGTCTGCGTTCACAAAGTGTGATAATTAAAAATTTTCCGTTCAGGCAGCGCCTTCGGTGTCTCGGGCTACCAATTGATTGAAACACTTTCTTCCGGGCGGAAACGAATTATTAGAAAATCCGAAACGAGGTGAAGCTATGCGAAAAGTTTTCTTTTCAGTCGTTTTTTGTTTGCTTTTAGTGTTCAGCGCCGCCGCTCAGCAGCAGCAGGTAACGCAGGGCGGGCTTGAGGTTTTGAATAAAGACGGCAAGTCTCTGGGCGCGTGCCCGCTCAGGCACACGGACGTGAAAGCCGAAATTTCCGGTTTCCTGTCGCGCGTCATGGTAAAGCAGGAATTTGAAAATAATTTCAGCGATAAGATTGAAGCGGTTTACGTTTTTCCGCTGCCGCAGAACGCCGCGGTCGACGAGATGACGATGCGCATCGGCGAGCGTGTCGTGCGCGGGCGAATTATGAAGCGCGAGGATGCCAGAGAAGTTTATGAAGCGGCAAAATCGAGCGGGCAAATCGCCGGTCTTTTAGACCAGGAGCGCCCGAACATCTTCACCCAGGCGGTCGCGAATATTCTGCCCGGCGAAAAGGTGATTATCGAAATCAGCTACGTCGAGGTGCTGAAATACGAGGACGGAGCTTACGAATTCGTCTTTCCGATGGTCGTCGGTCCGCGTTATATTCCCGGCACGCCTACCGGCGGGCAGCGGAGCGGCGGTTCGCCGCGTGACACCGACCGCGTTCCCGACGCCTCGAAGATTACGCCGCCGGTCGCGAAAGAGCGTGCCGGTCACGACATTTCGATTGAGGTCAAGCTCGATGCGGGCGTTCCGGTCGAGACAATCGCCTCGAAATCGCATCAAATCGAATCGAACCGGCTTTCGCCGAGCCGCTCTTCCGTCAGGCTCAAAAACGAGAAAACGATTCCGAACAAGGATTTTATTCTGCGCTACGACGTGGCGGGCAAAAAAATCGAGGACGCCGTTTTGCTGCACCGGGCGGAAAAGGGCGGGTATTTTACATTGATTCTACAGCCGCCCGACAACGTTCGACCGCAGGACGCGACGCCGAAGGAAATCGTTTTCGTGCTGGACACGAGCGGCTCGATGACGGGTTTTCCGATTGAAAAAGCGAAGGAATCGATGAAGCTCGCGCTCGACGGCTTGAATCCGCAGGACACTTTTAATCTGATAACTTTCGCGGGCGACACGCACGTTTTGTTCGACGAGCCGGTTCCGGCGACGTCCGACAACCTGAGAAAAGCGCAGGCGTTTCTCGAATCGCGCGAAGGCGGCGGCGGAACGGAAATGATGAAGGCGATTAAAGCCGCGCTCGACCCTTCCGGTTCGCGCCAACACGTGCGCGTCGTCTGTTTTATGACCGACGGCTACGTCGGCAACGAAGCGGAAATTATCAGTGAAATTCAGAAGCACCCGAACGCGCGCGTGTTTTCCTTCGGCATCGGCAATTCGGTCAATCGTTATCTGCTCGATAAAATGGCGGAAGAAGGACGCGGCGAGGTCGAATACGTTTCGCTCGAAGACGACGGCTCAGCCGCCGCGCGGCGTTTTCACGAGCGTGTCAGAAGCCCGCTTTTGACCGACATCGCGTTCGATTTCGGCGATTTGCCGGTGGCGGACGTTTACCCGAAACGTCTGAACGACCTTTTCAGCGCCAAACCCGTTATCATTCACGGGCGCTACACCAAACCGGGAAGCGGCACGATTCGGCTGAAAGGAAAATCTTTCGGGCGCGAGACCGCCCGCGAAATCGCCGTCAATTTTACCGAAAACGAACCGGCTCACGACGTTCTGGCGACGCTCTGGGCGCGCACGCGGGTTGACGATTTAACGTCGCAGGATTACGCGAACGAGAAATCCGAAATCAGGGATGCGATAACGAATCTGGGGCTTGAATATCGCCTGATGACGCGGTTCACGTCGTTTGTCGCGGTCGAGGAAAGAGTCGTCACCGACGGCGGTCAGCCGCGCCGCATCGAAGTTCCCGTCGAAATGCCCGACGGCGTCAGCCGCGAAGGCGTTTTCGGCGATACAATAAGCCAGGACGGCTCTCAGATGAAAAGCGGCGACCCGCACGGTTTTATAATTCAAGGCTTCATCGGACGTCGAAGCACAGTTAAGAAAACAAAAACATCTACGCGGCAAGTGCCCGCAAATATCCCGCCGAACGTCGTAAATCTGACGCTGACGCCGCGCGCCAAAGCCGAGGACGCCATTGCGAAAGACGTTTCGCCGCAGATTAACGGTTCGGCGATTGTTAAGGCGGCGAATCTGCCGACGCCCGAATATCCGAACGCCGCCAAAGCCGTCAAAGCGGCGGGCGTGATAAACGTTCAGGTCACGATTGACGCGGGCGGCAGCGTCATTTCGGCGAAAGCCGAGAGCGGGCATCCTCTGCTCCGGCAGGCGGCGGAAAACGCTGCGAAAAACGCTAAATTCATCGTCAGCGCGCAAAATCCGCCGGTGGAAATAACCAAAATCACGGGCGTTCTCGTCTACAACTTTAAGGATGAGAATAATATAAGCGTTTCGCCCGAATTGCAGAACGCGCGCGTCGAGGTCAAACCGAACAAGCTTCATTCGGCGGTCAGGGCGCTGGTCGAGCGTCTGAAAAACAATCAAACTCCGCCTGCGCCGGATGAAACGAAATTCGTCAAAGACGGAAAAGCCGAGATTATCGTTCGCCTGCGGCAGCTTACGCCGGAAGCGATTGCCGGGCTGAAAACGCTCGGTTTTGAATCTCTGGCAGAGATGCCTTCGGCAAACGCCGTCGTCGGGCGAATCGCGCCGGAAAAACTCGCGGCTCTGGCGGAGCTTGAAGCCGTAACGTTTATCTCGCCGCAAAACCGCTGACGATAAGACAAAAGAAATAAGGCAAAAGGCAAAAGTAAAAAGGCAAAATTTGAGGAGATTTTTACCTCTTAATTTTGCCTTTTACCTTTTACCTTTTGCCTTATTTCCTCTTTTCCTTTCAAATATTTATATGAATCGTGCCGAAATGCTCGCGCGCGTCGAAAGACGCGAAAAACGCTGGGACATTATCATCGTCGGCGGCGGCGCGAGCGGCGTGGGCTGCGCGGTCGACGCGGCTGCGCGCGGCTACGACGTGCTGCTTCTGGAACAGAGCGATTTCGGCAAGGGAACTTCCTCGCGCTCGACAAAACTGGTTCACGGCGGCGTCCGCTATCTTGAGCAGGGCAACATCTCGCTCGTGATGGAAGCCCTGAAAGAACGCGGAATTCTGCGCCGGAACGCGCCGCATCTGGTTCACGATTTGGCTTTCGTCGTGCCGAATTACGATTGGTGGGAAATGCCTTTTTACGGTGTCGGGCTGAAAATCTACGACCTTTTAGCCGCCAAATATCGTTTCGGAAAATCGAAAATCCTGTCGAAAAAGGAAATCTTAAAACGCCTGCCGACGATAAAAACCGAGGGCTTGCGCGGCGGCGTGATTTATTACGACGGGCAGTTTGACGACGCGCGCCTGTTGATAAATCTGGTCGCGACGGCGAGCGAACAGGGCGCGGCGGTTTTAAATTACGCGCGCGTTTTCGGTTTGACGAAAGACGCCGAAGGCTTTATCGACGGCTTGAATTTCGTCGACGAGGAATCGGGACAGATTTTTCAGGCGCGGGCGAAAGTCGTCGTCAATGCGACGGGCGCGTTTTGCGATGCGATTCGCCGGATGTCGGACGCCAATGTAAAACCTTTAATCGCGCCGAGCCAGGGAATTCATCTGGTTTTCCGGCGCGAATTTTTGCCGACCGCAAACGCGATTATGATTCCGCACACCGCCGACGGCAGAGTTCTGTTCGCGATTCCGTGGCACAATCACACGCTGGTCGGAACGACCGACACGCCGGTTGAAAAAGCCGAGCTGGAGCCGTCCGCACTGGAAGAAGAAATCGAGTTCGTTCTGGACACGGCTGGAAAATATCTGCACAAAGCACCGCAGCGGAAAGACGTTTTGAGCGTTTTTACCGGCATTCGCCCGCTCGTGAAGAGCGGCGGCGGCGACGGCGGCAAGAACACGGCGGCTCTTTCGCGCGACCACACGATTCAGATTGACGACGCCGGATTGATAACCTTAACGGGCGGAAAATGGACGACCTACCGGCGAATGGCGGAAGACTGCGTCAACCAAGCCGCCGTTCTGGCAAAACTGCCCGAAAAAGACTGCGCGACGAAGGATTTAAAAATTCACGGCTTTACGGAAAACGCCGCGCAATCCGGCGAGCTGGCAATTTACGGCGCGGACGCCGCGGAAATTCAAAAACTGATTTCGGCGGATAAAACCCTCGGCGAAAAGCTGTACGCCGATTTGCCTTACACGATTGCGGAAGTCGTCTGGTCAATCAGAAACGAAATGGCGCGGACAATCGAAGACGTTCTGGCTAGAAGAACGCGCGCTTTATTTTTAAACGCCCGCGCCGCAATCGAAATCGCGCCGCAGGTCGCGGAAATTATGGCGCGCGAATCGGGCAGGGATAAAGATTGGCTTGAAAGACAAATCGCCGAGTTTAACGCGACCGCCGAAAAATATTTAATACTATAAAGATTAGCCGCGAAAGAACACGAAAAGGCGAGGACGAGAATTAGCCGCGAATAACAC
>JALZHR010000229.1 GCA_030860665.1 Acidobacteriota bacterium | reverse complement strand
ACCGAATACTGCGCCGCGGGCGGAAACAGAAATTTTTCCAGCATCTGCGAAGCCGTAATCTGATTGCCGTCGCTCGTCGTCACGTATTCGGCGACGTCGCGGATGTAATCAATCACACGCTGCTCCTCGTTCAAAGCGCGGCTTTCCTGGTCGTAATAACCGATGTGAACGGTCTGTCCGATTTCGATTTCGCCCGCGTCGGGCGCAAGGCGATTGGTGATGATTTCCAGCAGAGTGGTTTTGCCCGCGCCGTTCGGACCGATAACGCCGATGCGGTCGTCGCGTTTTAAGAGATACGTGAAATCGCTGAGCAGCGCGCGCCCGCCGTAAGATTTGGAAACGCCGCGCAGCTCGATGATTTTCGAGCCGAGCCGCCGCGCGCCGATGGCGATGTCTATCTCGGATTTCGCTTTTTCCTTCGGCTGCGCCATCAGCTCGTAGGCGGCGTTGATGCGATGTTTGGATTTTCGGGTGCGCGCCTTCGCGCCGCGCCGGAGCCACGCCAGCTCCTTTTTAATCAATTGCTCGCGCTTGTGTCCTTCGACGGCGCGCAGCGTTTCCTGTTCTTCTTTTTTCTCGAGATAATACGCGTAATTTCCGCCGAAGCTCTGCACCGCGCCGCGGTCAATCTCCAGAACCCGGTTCGTCACGCGGTCGAGAAAATAGCGGTCGTGCGTGACCAGCAGCAGCGCGCCCGCGTATCTTTTTAAATAATCTTCGAGCCATTCAATCGTGTCCGCGTCGAGATGATTGGTCGGCTCGTCGAGAATCAGAATGTCGGGCTTGACAATCAATTCGTGCGCCAGCGCGACGCGTTTCCGCTGCCCGCCGGAAAGCGTCTTCATTTTTGCGGCGGTATCGGTGATTCCGAGCCTGCTCAGAACATTCCGCGCGTTGGTTTCTATTTCCCAGCCGCCGCTCGTTTCCAGCTCGTGCTGCAAAGCGGAAATTTTTTCGAGCAGTTTTTCGCTCGCCGCGCCGCCAGCCAGTTCCCGGCAGGCGGTTTCATAATCGCGAATCAGCTTCATCACGCCGCCGCTCGCGGCAAAAATCGTTTCCAGAACCGTGGCTTCGTCCGCAAACTCCGGGTTCTGCGACAAAAAAGCGAGCGTTTTATTGTTCGCCCGCACGACGCGCCCGCCGTCCGGGGCTTCCAGCCCGGCGATAACGCGCAGAAGCGTCGTCTTGCCCGACCCGTTAGCGCCGATGATTCCTACCTTGTCGCCGTCTTCCAAGCCCAGAGAGACGTTTTCAAAAAGCGGCTTGATGCCGTAATTCTTGCCGACGTTTTCAAGCGAGAGAATATTCATAAATCAGTCTTAACTTTACAAAAGATTGAGAACGCCGCCAAATTCGGAACGGTTTGAAATAAGCAAATTTTATTTCGGATGAAAAGGCGGTAAATCCGGACGATGGAATGAAAGCGGTCGGCGGTCGCGTTTCCGCTTTTGAATTGATACACTTCTCGTGAGCAATTTTCAGGAGAGCCGCACGAGCGGCTGAGATTCGCCTGTCACGGGCATTATCCTTTGAACCTGCTACGGCTAACACCGACGAAGGGAGAAAAATAATGAGTGAAAATTCTTTTGTAGAAAAGACCTCGGACGAGGTCAAACTGCCTGCTTCGCGCAAAATCTACGTCGAAACCAACGGCAAGTCAATCAATCAAAACAAACATTCTCTGCGAGTTCCGTTTCGCGAAATCGCTTTGAGCCCGTCGAAGGATTTCGGCGGCAATCTGGAAGAAAATCCGCCGGTGCGCGTTTACGACACGAGCGGCGTCTGGACCGACCCGAACGAGAAATGCGACGTGCGCGAGGGCTTGCCGCAGCTTCGGCGCGAGTGGATTCTGGCGCGCGGCGACGTCGAGGAATACACGGGGCGCGAGATTTTGCCGCAGGACAACGGCTATCTGACGAAAGGCGCGGAGGAAATCGCCAAAATAAAAGACCGCGGAAAGCTCGAAGAATTTCCCGGCTTGAAGCGCGCGCCGCTTCGCGCGAAATCGGGGCGATGCGTGACGCAGATGTACTACGCCAAACAGGGCATCGTCACGCCGGAGATGGAATACGTCGCGATACGCGAAAATCTCGGGCGGCAAATCGCTTTTGAAGCGATGCAGAACGGTCTTGAGAATGACCGCTCGTCGCTTTATCACCAGCACAAGGGCGAATCTTTCGGCGCTTCGATGCCGAAGTTCGTCACGCCGGAATTCGTCCGCGAGGAAGTCGCGCGCGGGCGCGCCATCATTCCCGCCAACATCAATCATCCCGAAAGCGAGCCGATGGCAATCGGGCGAAATTTTCTGGTCAAAATCAACGCCAATATCGGAAATTCGGCGATTGCTTCGTCAATCGAAGAAGAAGTCGAAAAAATGCGCTGGGCGACGCTCTGGGGCGCGGACACGGTGATGGATTTATCGACCGGCAAGAACATTCACGCCACGCGCGAGTGGATTTTGCGAAACTCGCCCGTGCCGATTGGAACTGTTCCGATTTATCAGGCTTTGGAAAAAGTCGGCGGAAAAGCCGAAGAATTGACGTGGGAAATTTACCGCGACACGCTTATCGAACAAGCCGAGCAGGGCGTCGATTATTTCACGATTCACGCGGGCGTCCGGCTTCCCTACATTCCCCTGACGGCGAAGCGAACGACCGGGATCGTCTCGCGCGGCGGCTCGATTATGGCGAAATGGTGTCTGGCGCATCACGAGGAAAGTTTTCTTTACACGCGCTTTCGCGAAATCTGCGAGATTATGCGCGCCTATGACGTCGCGTTTTCTCTCGGCGACGGCTTGCGTCCCGGCTCGATTGCCGACGCCAACGATGCCGCGCAGTTTGCCGAACTGGAAACGCTTGGCGAACTGACGCGCATTGCGTGGGAAATGGATTGCCAGACGATGATTGAAGGTCCCGGTCACGTGCCGATGCACCTGATAAAAGAGAATATGGACAAGCAGCTCGAAGTCTGCGGCGAAGCGCCTTTTTACACTCTGGGACCGCTGACGACCGACATCGCCCCCGGTTACGACCACATCACTTCCGGCATCGGCGCGGCGATGATAGGCTGGTTCGGGACGGCGATGCTCTGCTACGTGACGCCGAAAGAGCATCTCGGCTTGCCGAACAAAAAAGACGTTAAGGAAGGCGTTATTACCTACAAACTGGCGGCGCACGCGGCTGATTTGGCGAAAGGTCACCCGGGCGCGCAGATGCGCGATAACGCTTTGTCGAAAGCACGTTTCGAGTTTCGCTGGGAAGACCAGTTCAATCTTTCCTTCGACCCGGAAGTGGCGCGCGAGCATCATGACGAGACGCTGCCGCAGGAGGGCGCAAAGCTCGCTCACTTC
>JALZHR010000224.1 GCA_030860665.1 Acidobacteriota bacterium | reverse complement strand
CGGCCTCGCCCATCGGCGCGCGCTTCGTCCGGTCGCGGTCGCCGCCGCAGCCGAAGACGGTGATGATGCGCCCGTCGGTCAAATCGCGCGCCGTCTTTAGAGTGTTCAGCAGCGCGTCGTCCGTATGTGCGTAATCGACGACGACGGCGAAATTCCCGTCGTGCGCGACACGCTCAAAACGCCCGGGTGCGCCGACGCAGGTCTCGATGCCTTCGACGATTTTGTCCAAATCGTAGCCCAGTTCGAGCGCGGCGGCGCTTGCCGAAAGAATGTTGTAAACGTGCGGCTTGCCGACCAGCGGTGACGTGACGCGGCGCTCGCCCTGCGGCGTTTTTAGTAAAAACGAAGTGCCTTTTATCAGCGAAACCTCGACGTTTTCCGCCGTCAAATCCGCCGAATTGTCCTGCGCGAAAGTCACGACGCGCTGGTTTTCGACTTTTAATTCGATGGCTAATTTTCTGCCCCAGCTATCGTCGATGTTTATCACGCACGATGCGGGCTTTTCTCCCAAACGCCCGTCGAATAATTTCTTTTTCGCGTCGAAGTAGTTTTCCATCGTGTGGTGATAATCCAGATGGTCGCGCGTTAAATTCGTAAAAATCGCCACGCGAAAGCGCAGGGCGTCGCAGCGATGCAGGTCGATTGCCTGCGACGAGGCTTCCATCGTCGCCATCCGGCAGCCTTTTTCCAGAGCCTCGCGCAGAAAGCGCTGCGTGTCCGAGGCTTCGGGCGTGGTTCTGACCGCCGGTTCGGATTCATCGCCGATGCGGTATTCCACGGTCGTCAGCATCGCGGCTTTTTCGCCGTTGGCTTCGGCGAGCGCGAAAGTCAGGTAAGTGGTCGTCGTTTTCCCGTTCGTGCCGGTGATGCCGACCAGCTTCAGATGATGCGACGGGCTTCCGTTTATCGCGTCGGCGGCTTCCGCTAAAGCGATGCGCGCGTTTTTCACTTGCAGCCACGCGCCGTCGAAATGTTCAGGTTTTTCAAATTCGGAAATGATTCCGACAGCGCCGCGCCGCATCACGTCGTCGACGAAGCGATGCCCGTCCATCGAAAGCCCGCGCACGGCGACGAAAAGCGAGCCTGCGCGCGCCTGTCTCGAATCGTGCGTTACGTCCGAAACCGTCGCGTCGCCGTTTCCGTGAAATTTTGCATCTAATCTTTCGGCGACCGCGCCGATTGTCACGTTTTTCGGATTCGTCAAGAAAATTTCCCCTGTCGTCGTAGATTAAAAATCGAAGTTGGTTGGATTATACGACAGCGGGCGGGAAAAATGCACGAAACGCGTCTTGTAAAGATTCGGAAAAAGGCTAAAATAATAGGAAAGGTTTTTCAAAAAGATGAACTGGTTTAAATTTATTCTCATACTTCTCGGTTTGATTCTGGGCGCGTGGCTGCTTTTCTTCATCCTCGGCGTCGTGCAGGTGATTTTGTGGTACGCGTTTATTCTGGGCGTCGTCGGCATCGCGGGCTACGTCGGCTATCAATTTTTCAAACCCGACAAAAAGCCCGAGCTTAAAGGCAAGGAAACGCCCGCCGCGCAAATCGAATTCGACGGCACGCGGAGCGACCGTACGCTGGAAGAATACAAGCGAAAATATCTGAATAAATAACCGGAAAACAAGAATCGAAACGAAAAGACCTTCGCCGCAGTTTAAATCACGCTGCGGCAAAGGTCTTTTCCTTTTATTGTGGCTAACCACAGTCGCGCGTCGTGTCGCTCAACGTATCGGCGCGCGGCGCGTTGTTATACAGTCGATGTGTTTTCGAGAGGGCAAAAAAGCAGCAGCAGCAGCAGACGGGCTGCTTACAATTTGCCGTCGAATAAATTAATTGAAGGTGAATACAATGGAAATAAAAAATATCCTTTTGCGGCTGGCGGCGGCGATTGCGGCGTTTGTTTTCGGGATTGGTATTTTCAGCAGCGCGGAATACGTGCTGTCTGTTTTTCAGGCGAATGAGCAAAAAACGGAAGCGGGCGCGCGAGCCGGAATTAACACGCTCAAAATGGAAGACCTGATTTATCCGCGCCCGCTCGCCGGAGAAATAAAGGCTTTCGGCACGGAACTACCGATTACAAATTCCGAGCCGGAAATAAAAAGCGAGCCGGTAAAGGAAAAAGTCGAGCGCGAATTCGATGCCGGAAACGATTATTACATCGTCGGCGATTCGCCCAAGGGATTTAAAGATTTCGATATCTTCAGTCTGACGACCAGAAACTACGAAAACGCTTCCGAGGAAAATAATTATCAGGGAATTCCGATTCCGCCCGAAGGCTACGTTTTAACGACTAAAAAATTCAAGTTTGTCAGAATAAACGTCGCCGGCAAACAAATCGCCTTTGAAACCGAAGCGAAAAAGGGAATCAGTTACCAGTTTGTCGGCGAGTTTTTTGATGAGGAGGAAGAGGTGCTGCGTAAAACCGCCGATGGCAACGAATATTCTGAATTCGTCATATTAAAAGGACGTTTGATAAAAATGCGCGACGGAAAAAAGATTGCCGAAAGCGAAGTCAGATTCGGCATTGCGCACGGATGCTGAGAAATTACGAATTTCAAATTACGAATTACGAATCAGAAGAAATTTTCCTCGATTCGTAATTCGGTAATTCGTAATTCGTAATTCGTAATTGTCTTACTTGCTCATTCCCAGATTTTTCATCAGGAAGCCGTAGATGTCGGCTTGTTCCTCGATGATTTTCGCGGTCGGCTTGCCCGCGCCGTGCCCGGCTTTGGTTTCGATACGAATCAGGACGGGCGCGTCGCCGCCCTGATTCGCCTGCAAGGTCGCGGCGTATTTAAAACTGTGCGCCGGAACGACACGGTCGTCATGGTCGGCGGTGGTCACCAGCACAGCCGGATATTTCGCGCCTTTTCTGATGTTGTGAATCGGCGAATAAGCGTAGATTGCCTTGAATTCTTCCGCGTTGTCAGCCGAGCCGTAATCGGAAATCCACGCACGCCCGATGGTGAATTTGTGAAAGCGCAGCATATCCATCACGCCGACCGCCGGAAGCGCCGCGCCGAATAGCTCCGGTCGCTGGTTCAAAACCGCGCCGACCAGCAAGCCGCCGTTCGAGCCGCCGCTGACGGCGAGTTTCGCGGGCTGCGTATATTTATTGGCAATCAGCCATTCCGCCGCCGCGATGAAATCGTCAAAGACGTTCTGTTTTTTCAGCTTCGTTCCGGCTTCGTGCCATTGCTCGCCGTATTCGCCGCCGCCGCGCAAATTCGGCATCGCGAAAACTCCGCCGCGTTCCAGCCAGACCAGCCGCGAAACCGAAAAGCCGGGCGTCATCGAAACGCTGAAGCCGCCGTAGCCGTAAAGCAGCGTCGGGTTATTGCCGTCCAGCTTCAAGCCCGCTTTGTGGACGATGAACATCGGAATTTCCGTGCCGTCCTTGCTTTTGTACCTGATTTGTTTGACTTCGTAATCCGCCGGGTTGAATTTCACGTCGGATTTGCGAAAGATTTCCGATTTGCCGGTTTTCATATCGTAGCGGTAAATCGTCTGCGGCGTGTTGAAGCTCGAAAAGGTGTAGAAGGTTTCCGTATCGTATCGCTTGCCGCCGAAGCCGAACGCCGTGCCGATGCCGGGCAATTCGACGCTGCGGACGAATTTTCCGTCGATGTCGTAGATGCGAAACTGCGTGTAGGCGTCCTTCAGATAGCTGCCGACAAATTGATTGTTGATAAAATCGACGCCTTCGAGCGTTTCCGCCGTCTGCGGGACGACCTCGCGCCATTTTTTATCCTTGTTCAGCACGTCGATTGAAACGAGCCGCCCGCGCGGCGCGTCCTTGTCCGTGCGGAAATAAAACGTCGAGCCGTCGTTGCCGACAAAGCTGTAATCGGCTTCGAGGCGGTCAACGACCGGCACAACCGGCGCGCGCTCCATCGAAAGGTTTTTGACGTAGACCATATTCATCGGCGAAGTGCCTTTGCCGACGCTGATAATCAGCCAGTTGCCGTCCTCGGAGACGAAGCCGCCGACGAACATTTCCTTGTCGTCCGTCCGCTCGTAAACCAGAACGTCTTCGCTCTGCGGCGTGCCGAGACGGTGAAAATACAGCTTCTGGTGGAAATTTTCGGCGGACAGCTTCGCTTTCGCGTCCGCTTCCGGGTAGCGCGAGTAATAGACGCCTTTGCCGTCGAGCGTCCACGACGCGCCGCTGAATTTGATGTTTTTCAGAACGTCCGGCAAATCCCTGCCCGTCTCGACATCCATAAAACGCCATTCCTGCCAGTCCGAGCCGCCGGTCGCCAAGCCGTAAGCCATCAGCTTCCCGTCGTCGGAAATCGCCAAGCCGGACAGCGCGATTGTTCCGTCCGGCGAGAGCTTGTTCGGGTCGAGCAGGACGCGCCCTTTATCGTTGACCGATTCGGCGACATACAAAACGCTCTGGTTCTGCAAGCCGTCGTTTTTGTAATAAAAATAACGATTGCCGCGTTTGAAAGGCGCGGAATATTTCTCGTAATTCCAAAGCTCGGTAAGGCGTTTTTTTATCTGCTCGCGCTCGGGAATTTGGTTCAGATAGGCGAAAGTTACTTTGTTTTGCGCTTCGACCCAGGCTTTGGTCTCGGCGGAATTGTCGTCTTCCAGCCAGCGATACGGGTCGGCAACCTTCGTGCCGTGATAATCGTCGGTCTGCTCGACCTTTTTCGTTTGCGGATACTCAATTTTCTGAGCCGTAGAAATCATCGGTAAAGACATAAAAAAAATAGCAGTCAAAAAGAAAATTTTCGGGCGGTGCATCGGTTACCTCTCTGAGATGTTTCGGTGTTCCCGATGATTCTACTACGGATTAAGCATCGGGAAAAAGGCAATACAGCCGGAAACAGGGCGTAACCGACGCGCTCGCCGAAGCGAAATGAGCATATTTTTAAGCCCCGAAATGATTTTGGGGCGTACCGGAATCGTTTGGGTGCGCCCCCGAATCATTCCGGTACGCCCCGGAACGGCTCAGGTGTTCCCCGGAACGATTCGGGTACGCCCCGGAACGATTCGGGTACGCCCCAAAATCATTCCGGGATGCCCCAAAATCATTTCGGGGCATCCCGAAATCATTCCGGGATGCCCCGGAATCGTCCCGGCACCTGATTAAATGCTGAATATGTTTAGAAAACGGGAAGATTGGCGTCTTTCTGCGCGGAATCGCCGATGTTGGTCGTGTCGTGCGACGAATATTCGGCGCTGAACGATTCGGGAAACCAGAAATGTTTCAAATAGAGCAGTTTTTCCATTTCATCGCGCGGCATCGGCTTGGCGAGCAGATAGCCCTGACCGTAATCGCAGCCGAGGTTTCTGAGCAGCGCCAGTTGATTTTCGGTTTCGATGCCTTCGGCGATGACTTTCATCCTGAGGTTTTTGGCAAGCGAGATGATGGTTTGCAGAATCTCGGAGTTTTCGCCGTTTTCGTTGACGGTATTGACGAACGAGCGGTCGATTTTCAGCGTGTCGAACGGCAGGCGGTGCAGTTGGCTGAGGCTCGAAAAGCCCGTGCCGAAATCGTCAATCGAAAGCTGCACGCCGAGTTCCTTCAGGCGGTTGAGAATCTGCGCCGAGCGTTCGGCGTTTTCCATCGCCGTGCTTTCCGTGATTTCGAGCTTTAAGGTCGATGGTCTGATTTTGGAGATTTCCAGCGTCTTGGAAACCTGCTCGATTAAGCCTTCGACCGCCAGATGCTTGCCCGAAATGTTGACGCTGACAATCAGTTTCTTGTAATCGGGCGAGATTTTCTGCCAGACCGCCAACTGGTTGGCGGTTTCTTTCAGAATCCATTCGGTAATCGGGATAATCAGACCGGAATCTTCGGCTATCGGGATAAATTTGATGGGCGGAACGAAGCCGCGCTTGGAATGCTGCCAGCGCAGAAGCGCTTCAAAACCAATCAGCTCGCCGTTTTTCAGACAGATTAAGGGCTGATAAAACATCGAAAGCTCGCCGCGGTCTATCGCGTAGCGCAAATCCTGCTCGAGCCCGACCGATTCCAGAAAATGCGCGCGCAAATCCTTATCGAAAACCGCGACGTCCAAGCCTTTCTCCTTGGCGTGGTGCATCGCGATGTCGGCGTCGCGCAGAATGTCTTCCGGTTTTTTATAATCGGTGTCGAAAGCCGCCAGCCCGATGTGCAGCTTGGTGAAGATGCGGTTGCCGCGCAGCGAGAAAGGCTGCGTCAGCTTCTGGTGAATATCGTGCGCGATGGCTTCGGCTTTGTTGACCGAAAGCGGGTCGCTCAGGATAATCGCAAACTCGTCGCCGCCGAGCCGCGCCACCGTGTCTTCCGGGTTGACCGCGCGCAAAAGCCGCTTGGCGACGAGCATCAGAACTTTGTCGCCGATGGTGTGACCGAGGCTGTCGTTGATGTTTTTAAAGCGGGTCAAATCCAGAAACAAAACGTAGAAACGCGCCGCCGAATTATTTTTGTTGAGCGTCAGCAGGAATTCGAGTTTTTCGATTAAAAAAGCCCGGTTCGCCAGCTTGGTGAGCATATCGTGCAGGGCGGCGTGCTCGAATAAATCCTTGCTGTGACGCAGCTCCTCGCTGATTTTTTCCTGCCCGTGCAGCAGCTCGTTCAATTCCTCGATATACTTTTCCGCCTGCTCGGCGCGCGCCCGTTCGACTTCCGCCTTTTCGCGCTCGGCTTTTTCCGCCTGCTGGATGGATTCGTTGATTTCGGCAATCATCCGCCGGTAATTCAGGTAAGCTATGCCGACCGCCAGCAGCGCGATAACGGTCGCCAGCGGGTTGGCGTAATTTATCAGCTTGAAGATAACGCCCGCCAGCGCCGCCCCGGCAATCTGCGTCAGAGAACTGGTGAAGCCTTCTTTCTGCCAAGCCTGCCACGGATTCGTGTCCGTTTTCAGAGAATAGAAAGTTGCCACAAAGGCGGTCGTGGACAGAAATTGAGAAAGCGCCAGAATGCCGAGTATTGTTATCAAATGAGTCGTATTTGACGAAGTGTGGGAAATTCCCAGCACTGCGGCAAAACTTTGCCAGGCAAAATAGGTAATGGTCGTCGCCAGGGACGTCATCCCGAAGTTAAACAAAATAATCCCGCGCGAAAATTTAACCCCGATTCTTTTTAAGAACAGACAACTGGCGACCGCCTCCAGCGAAGCCAGAATAATTGCCGCTTCGCCGCCGAAAAGCAGAAATGTGAGAAATATAACCGAGTCGGAAAAACTAAGCGAGAATTGCGAGCGAGGCATATTCAGACTCATTCGCGGAGCTAAGGTCAGCGTGAAAATAGTTAAGAGGAGAAACCCCCAACCGATGTTTTTTAAATCGAAATTAAGGACTGCAAAAGCAAATGACAAGCCGCCGAGCAGAATGACGGCGAATTTAAAAAATGTCAAAACTTTTACTCGATTCATAAAGGGGAATCTAACGGGCAATCAGGAAAGTCTTTTATGTTTAAAGGGAATGCTCGAAAAATAAACTGGTGAAGCATTCAAGCGGGTTGAAGAAGCTACCCGATGAAAGAATAGCATTTTAAATCAGTAAAAGCCAAACAATTTTTATCATTTTTTAACAAGAAACGAAAAAAATAAACGATTAATCGGAATTTTGGCTGAAAAACTGAAAATAATCGGTCCTGAAGATAAAGCACCAACCCGATTTTTCACTCTGCGTTGCGCGGCGAGAAAAATTTCCGTTTGTTTTATTTAAAACATAACTCCGGGCGAATTTACAATGGCTACAAAGTATGCAGTGTTTACTCAGTTTACATCTCTTCTAAAAGTTAAATGTTGATATATAAAAGATTATTTGATTTCACGCGATTTTGATTAATTAGTATCCACTATTGCCAAAATTGAGCGCTTAAAAAAGATAAATATTAGAAAAGAGGGTAACTGTAGTAATTCCAACAATTACGGAGACCGACTCGTGGCGTTAAAGTTTTGGCACGCGTGTTGTTAATAGAAAGGGCAGAACAGAGGAAAAAATTAAGAGATAACAGCAAAATAACAGGAGATAAGGAAAATGAAAAATATTAGAAAAGCGATCGCGGCAGTTACAATGATGATGGTTTTGATGGTCGGAACGAGCTTTGCCGGTATTTATATGTCGGATGCCCAGGAAACGCAGCCCTGCCCGGCGGAAACGGGAACCAAAGGCGGAGTGATTTTGTCGGACGCCACCGGAATCTTAATCAACGGATTCACCGGCATTCTGATTAACGGATTCACCGGCATTCTGATTAACGGCGCAACCGGAATTTTGATTAACGGTTCGAGAAGCGAATGCCGCTAAATCGCAGAGTCGGTTTCGGTGGTTAGGGATTATAAAGATTTGTAGTCACCGTAAAAACGTTCCCCAAATTTGCAAGTCCAAAGCCTCGTTGAGATTCAACGAGGCTTTTTCATTATTTTCATTATAAGTTCGCAGCTTAAAACGCTCATCTCAACATTTCTTATTAGAAAAGGCGGGCGACATCCTGCGGAGATTTTCGACCGCGCGGGGCAGCATTTCCAGCACGTATTCGACGTCATCGGGCGTGTTGTCCTTGCCGAAACTGAAGCGAATCGCGCCGCGCGCCAGCTCGTCCGTTCTGCCGAGCGCGCGAATCACGGGCGAAGGCTCCAGCGAGCCGGACGAGCAAGCCGAGCCGGTCGAAACGGCTATGCCCTGCATATCGAGATTTATCAGCAAGCCTTCGCCTTCGATAAAGCGAAAAGAGATGCTCGACAGGTGCGGCAGGCGTTTTTCGCGGTCGCCGTTAAAAACTATGTCCGTGATTCTTTCAGCCACTCCCTGCTCGAAACGGTCGCGCAGGCTGCGGACGTAATCCGTTCTTTCAATTAATGTTTCCCGCGCCAGCTCGCAGCCTTTTCCGAAGGCGACGATGTGCGGGACGGATTCCGTGCCGCCGCGCCGCTCGCGCTCCTGGTGACCGCCGAGGTTCTGCGACTGAAGACGCACGCCGCGCCGGACGTATAATGCGCCGACGCCTTTCGGCGCGTAGAGCTTATGCGCCGACACCGACAGCAAATCGCAGCCGATTTCCTCGACGTCCGTTTTCATTCTGCCGATTGCCTGCACCGCGTCGGTGTGAAACCAGATTTTTCTGCTCGTTTCTTCGCGCAGGCTGCGAACGAGTCTGCCGATTTCCTCGACGGGCTGAATCGTGCCGATTTCGTTGTTGGCGGTCATAATCGTGATTAAAACCGTGTCGTCGCGAATCGCGCCGCGCACGTCCTCGATTCTGACCAAGCCGTCTTCGTAAACGGGCAGATACGTGACTTCCGCCAGCCCGCGTTTTTCCAAATCCTGGCAGACGTTTTTGACCGCCGAATGTTCGATTTGCGAGGTGATGACGTGACGACCGTGTTTGTGATTCGCTTCGACCAGACCGCGAATCGCCAGATTGTTCGCTTCCGTGCCGCCCGATGTAAAAACGATTTCGTTCGGGCGCGCGTTGACGGTTTCGGCGACCTGATGACGCGCCTTATCGACGGCGGCGCGCGCTTCCTGCCCGAAAAAATGAATGCTCGAAGCGTTGCCGAATTTCTCGGTCAGAAAGGGAAGCATCGTCTCGACCACCGTTTTGTCGACCGGCGTGGTCGCGCTGTTGTCCAGATATACGCGGCGAAACATAAAGATATTTTAGCGTATTTTGAAAGGCTCGGAAATCCGCCGAAAACTATTACATTCAAATTACAAAGAAACCGCCTTTAAATCAGGAACTTATCTTGCTCAGAATCCGTTTTCTAAGATAAAGTAAAACGTTAGGCTCAATGACGGCATCAAAGCCGGGATAGTTTGTTTTATAAAGGAATATAAAATGGATTTTACGACAAAGGAATTATTAAAAAGATACGCGAAGCTGGCGGTCGGTCAGCCTTTCTCACCGATTTTATTAAATATTTTAGTGACGAGCGTCTGCGATATGCGCTGCACGCACTGTTTTTTTACGGACGAGCTGGACGACAGACCGCGCAAAAAGCTGCAGATGAAGACTCACGAGCTGGAAAAAATTTCCGAGACTCTGGGCGGCAATCTCGGCGTTCTGGTTCTGGCGGGTGGCGAGCCTTTCACGCGCAAGGATTTGCCGGAAATCGTCGGCGCGTTTCACCGGAATAATAAATTGGAATCGGTTTATCTGATGTCGAACGGGCAGATTCACCCGCGCATTTTCCCGGACGTGACGCGCATCTGCCAGGAAAATCCGAATTTGAACGTGACCATCGCGCTCGGCATCGACGGGCTGAAAGACCAGCACGAAAAAATTCGCCAGAAACCGGGAAGCTGGGACAAGGCGATTCACACGGCGCGCACGCTCAAGGAAATGAAAAAAGAATTTCCGAACATCGACGTGCAGACCTGTACCTGCGTGATGAACTCGAACCAGGACACTATTTTCGACTGGTATGATTTTCTGAAATACGATTTGAAGCCCGACAAAATCAACATCAACTACATTCGCCCGCCGTCGAAAGACCCGAACGAGCTTAATTTCGACCACGAGCGTTACGCGAAGCTCTCGAATATGATTCTGGAAGACGTGCGCAACGCGGCGGTCAAAAACAATTACGGCGGCTCAGCCGGTTTCTTTAAGGCGGCAATCGACATTTATATGCACGATTTGATTGCTAAAGTGAAGGAGACCAACGAATCGCAGATGAAATGTTACGCCGGAACGGCGGGCGCGGTGATTTACGACGAGGGCACGCTTTCGTCTTGCGAAAACAAATCGGAAGTCACGAATCTTCGCGAGTGGGACTGGAATTTTCAGGCGGCGTGGAATTCGCCGCAGATGAAACAGCGCCGCAAGGAAGTCGCCGCCGGGTGTTTCTGCACGCACGAATCGAACAGCTATTATCCGAGCCTGCCGTTTAATCCGAAACACCTGATTCAGATTAAAAAGCTCGAAAAGCAGATGAAGAAAGCGGCGAAGGAACTGGAAAACAACCAGCCGCAAACCGAAGGCGTGGCGGTGAAAGCTTAAAATTGATGATTTGAAAATTTAAGGATTCGGGATTTTAAATTCGGGATTGTTCGTTTGGCAACGGAAAATCCCGAATCTAAAGTCTAAAATCTAAAATTGTTTTTCTGTCTTTTCTCCTTCTCTCGAGGAACTGTGAAGGGAAGGAGAAATTTATGAAAAAAATCATTCAGTTAACGGCTTTATTTTTGGTAATCGGCAGCTTGTTAGTCTTTGAAACATCGACGAGCGAAGCGAAGCCCGGCGGCACGATGGTTTCCAACGACAATCGGAACGGAAACGGGAATCGCTCGAACCGGAATCGAAACGGGAATTTTAACGGCAACCTAAATTCCAACGTCAACGGAAACTCGAATCGCTTCGAGGATGACGATGACGGACATCGCCGCCGGAGAGGGCGCGGGCGGCGCGGCAGAGGGAGAGATTAACGAGCTTCTTCTGCTGTCGGCAAATTATATAAAATGCAGCAGCAGCAGCAGCAGAACACTCCCAAAATTCTCATCATTTCATCGGATACCGGCGGCGGGCATCGCTCCGCCGCGCAGGCTCTCGTTGAGGGCGTTAATCGTTTCTGGCGCGGCGGCTCGAAAGCCGTCCGCGTCATTCGCGCCGTCGAAGAATCTCACCACATCACCGAAAAACTGGTAAATTTCTATAACTGGGTGCTTAGAAACAGGCAGCACTGGATGAAGTACGTCTTCTGGGCGATGAATCGTTTTCGACCGGAAACGCGCGAATTTTTTCATCGCCGCTGCATCGGCTACGTGCGCGAGCAGTTTGAAAAATGGTGCCCGCACATCGTCGTCAGCGTGCATCCGCTGACGCAGCACATCTTTGCGCGGATTTTGAAGGAATTGAATCTTTCCAATCAGGTTCCGCTCGTGACGGTCGTCACCGACCCGTGTTACGGGTTCTGGAAAGGCTGGGCGTGCAGCGACGTTTCGCTTTATCTGGTCGCCAACGAAGATGCGCAGCGGCAGTTGATTGATTACGGCATCGCGCCGGAAAAAATCAAGATTTCGGGAATGCCCGTCCATCCTAAGTTTCACGAAGTCGACGAAAAAGCGGCGCGGGCGGCGCGACAGGCTTTCGGCTTGGACCCTGAAAAATTCACGGTTTTCGTCAACGCCGGCTGGGTCGGCGGCGGAAACATTCCGCAGATTTTCCGCGAGCTGGTGCGCGGCGATTTGGACGTGCAGGCGGTTTTTCTCGCCGGAAAAAACGAGGAGCTGAAAAAAGAAGCCGAAGAAATCGCCAAAAACGCGAAATTTCCCGTCAAGGTTATCGGCTACTCCGACGAAATCGAAAAGCTGATGCAGTCAGCCAACGTGATGATTTCAAAGCTCGGCGGCTTGACCACGTTCGAGGCGCTCGCTTGTCATCTGCCGATTATCGCCGACGCGACCACGCCGCCGATGCCGCAGGAAGCCGGAACGGTCAACTTAATCGCGAAACGCGGCGCCGGCATCCTGCTGGAAAAAACTTCCGACATCGTTCCGACCATTCAAACTCTTTTGAACGATTCCAAAAAATACGCCGAAATGCGCGCCGCGACCGTCGGCTTGTCGATGCCGAACTCGACGCAGCGCATCATCGAGGAAATCGCCGCCCTTTTGCCTGCTTATCAGGAAAAAGCGCAGCAAACCCAAGCCTTAAGCGCAGTAAACTAAATCTATCAACTTAAAAAACTACGAGAAGGGATTAACAGGGACGACAGGATGAAAAGGGATAAATAAGAATCTATTTCTTATCCCTGTAAATCCTGCTGTCCCTGTTAATTCTTCTTTAAAAATTTCCGGTCTGCTGTGCCGGTGTGATGAAATTTTCCGCCCGTCGCTACTTGTCACAGCTTCGCATTTTCATTAACCTTTTCTTTTAGAGCTTTTTACGAAATTCATCTGGGGAGAAGAAACGGTTTTGAGTCTTTTACTCGAAGGAAAACGCGCTTTTGTTTCCGGCGGCACGCGCGGCATCGGCGCGGCGATTTGCGAAGTTTTTGCCCGCGAAGGCGCGGACGTGGCTTTTAATTACCATTCGCGCGACGATTTAGCCGAGCAGGTCAGGCAGAAAATCGAATCTCACGGCAGGCGCTCGCTCGCCTTTAAAGTTTCCGTGACCGATCGCTACGGAATGAAGCATATCGCCCGCGAAATCAAGGACGCGTGGGGCGCGATAAACGTTCTGGTCAACAACGCCGCCGTCAACAAAGCGGACAATTTTGCGACGACGACCGATAAATCGTGGGATTGGGTCGTCGATACCAACGTCAACAGCCTTTTTTCCGTCACCAAGCCCTTCTATAAACAGATGATACGCGAGCGCGGCGGCTCGATTCTAAACATCACGTCGGTCGGCGCGATTCGCTCGCTGCCGACTTCCGTGCATTACGCCACGTCGAAAGCCGCGATGATAGGCTTTACGAAATGCCTTTCGCGCGAAGCCGCCAATTTCGGCATCACCGTCAACGCGATTGCCGCCGGAATTTTCGACACCGATTTGGGCAACACTCTGCCCGAACGCCTTTTGCAGATGCACGATTTCTGGGTCTCGAAAGGACGACTGGGAAAACCGGAAGAACTGGCTGAGTTCGCGACCTTTATGGTCAGCGACCGCAACAGCTTTATGAACGGCGAAATCGTGATTGTCGACGGCGGCGCGGTAACCTGAAACTACAGTTTTATCTTCATCACGAAGCAGTTAAAGCGCTTTTCGCCGTAATAAAACCCGGTGTCGCCGGCTCGCTCGAAACCGAATTTTTTATAAAATTCGACGGCGCGCGGGTTCAACTCGAAGACGGCAAGCCAGAGCGTGTCGAAACCTCCGGCTTTCGCTTCGTCCAGACACCTTTGCAGCAAAATCCTGCCGATTCCGTGCCGCGTCATTTTTTCCAGAACGTAAATCCGGTGCAGCTCGATTGTGTTTTCGCCTTTCACGCATTCGGCTGGCTGTCCCGCGCGCAGTTTGGCGTAGCCGACGGCTTTGCCGTTTATTTCCGCAATGAAAAATGAATTGTTACGGTCTTCCAGCTCGATTTTCATCGCCTGCGGGTTAAAAAAATCGGCGATATAATTTGCCAAATCTTCCGGCTCGTCCGTCTCAAAATAAGTTTCGTAATTGGTCGTCGCGCCGAGAGCTGCCAGCAGGACGGCGTCTTTAGTTTCTGCGCGGCGAATTTCTACTTCGGTTTCCATCACTAAATACTGTAGCTTAACGCCGTGTTTTAGCCAAAATCTATTTGAAGTTGAAATTGAATTTCAATGTTAAGTGTTGAAATAATGAGATTTAGCTTGACAAGTCGTGTCGGTTTTCGTAAACTTTCCATAGCTTAGGGGGAAGATTATGGCACGAACTGAATTAATCGAAAATCTGAATAAAGCGCTGAGTCTGGAAATCTCGGCGGTGATTCAATACACACAGCACAGCTTTCTGGTGACGGGCGTCGAAAGGGAAATTTACAAGGGATTTTTCCGAGACCAGGCGGAAGAAGCGCAGGAGCATTCCGAATTTCTGGGCGATAAAATCGTCGCGCTCGGTGGCATCCCGACGGTCGAGCCGGGAATGATTCGGCAATCGACGGATTTAAAGGAAATGCTCAGACAGGATTTGGAGCTTGAGCGCGAAGCGATGAGCGCCTATATGGCGGCGTGGAGCGCCTGTGACGATAACGAAGATTTGCCGACCAAATTCTGGCTTGAAGGACAAATCGCCGACGAGCAGCGTCATATCGAAGAACTGGAAAAACTGACCTCCGAGCGAAAAGCGCAGGCGGGAAATGAAAGAATCGTTTTGCGCCAGGTAAGCTGAGCCGCTGCTGCTCAGGACAGGCTTTGCGCATAAAACAGGAAAACGAGAAAAGACTGAGCCGCAAACCGGCGACCGCAAACTATAAACTCCGAACTATTTCCGATATATATATCGGGGCAAAATAGTTTGGAGTTTATAGTTTGCGGTTTTCTTTCTGCAACTTCGACGCGAAGTCTTTAAGACGCTTTAAAATTTTGATTGCGAAAGATTCGCCTGCTTTGATAAACTCCTTTTAAAAGTTCCATAAATATAGCTTTCCTGGTGCTTTGTCAGCGCGCGTTAAAAATAATGCGCTCCGATAAGCTTATTATCGAAAAAGGAGATTAAAATGACTCTCAGCACGCACATTTCTTTTTCGCCGGTCTACCGCTTATTCCGCGGTTCGATTGCTGATTTTTTCAATTTCAAAGGAGATTCGCCGGGCGGCGTCTTTCGCAGAATCTCGATTGTCGGTTTTCTGGCGTTGACGTTCGGCGTTTTTTCCGCCGCCAGCGTATTTGCCGAAGCCAATTACGTCTATCACGAGCAAACCGCGAACGCGGTCGCCAATCCCGACCGCGACGCGACGCCCGCGTGCAGCGCTAATGCGGCGAAAGGAACGTATGTCCAGAACACGGACCGCGCGGGAACGGCTGGCTATCAGATTTATTCGACCGAAAGCTACACGCTCAGATTCAAAGTCGAATTTCAGTTTTTTACAAACGAGGCGCGCGTCCTTTATACGACCGATGGAACGGCTCCATCGGCGACGTTTTCCGGCGGAGCTTTAACGCCGACCGGCACGACTCAACAGGTCACGGCGAGCTACGCAAACACCTACAGGGATTGCGGATTAGCCGACCAAGTCGTCGATATTGTGACGGCGACGATTCCAGCGCAGCCCGCCGGAACGACCGTCAGATATATCGTCGCCTCCTGGCATAACGGCGGCGGCAACATCGTCTACGGCAACAGCGCGGGCGCGCCCTGCACGGGCTGCGGTTTTTACTGCTCGGTTTCTACCTGCGCCACCAATTTTCAATACGGCGTGGTCGCTCCGCCGACCGCGGCTGGCGTCACAATCGCCGGACGCGTTCAGGACGCCGACGGGCGCGGCATCGCCAACGCGAGCGTCATTATGACCGCGCCGAGCGGCGAGCAGCGTGTGGCTATTTCCAGCCCGTTCGGTTTCTACCGGTTCGACGAGGTAAGCGGCGGCGTGACATACGTTTTCAGCATTCTGCATAAACGCTATCAATTTCAGTCACAGGCTTTCGACGCTTCCGATTCGATTTACGAACTGAATTTTACGGCTCAGCCGTAGGCGGGGCGAATAGCGGAACGATTGAATTTGTTCGTGAACGAAAAAAAAGCAAAGCCGGTCAAATTTCGACCGGCTTTGCTTTTTTTTTAGGAGAAAATCTAACTTATGCGGAGAAAAACTTACGCGACTTTCGGAAATTCCAGCACGTTGTTTTTAACCGCATCTTCTTCGCCGCTTTCCGTTTTCCGGCTGTTCAGCCGGTAACGCGCGGCGCTGATTGCGCGGTGCAAATCGTCGAGTATTTCGGCTTCCAGACGTATCGTTTTCTGACAGGTCCAGCCGAGATTTTCCGTCCACGTCGAAAGCCGCAGAACCGCTTCGCCGTCTTCGACGGAGACGTCAATCTTTTTTTCTTCAGTAACGACAGGTAATAATTTTGTTGCAGTATTGCCGAGCATAATTATAAAAAGAAATTGAAAGTCAATTTCAATAAGAATTATATCCGAAAAAATCCTTTCGTCAAGTTCCCAATGTATGAATCCTGACAAAAGGTAAAAAATGCAAAGTGCAAAGTGCAAAATGCAAAGTGAAGATTGGATTCTTACATTTTGCATCTTGCGTTTTGCATTTTGCGTTATTTACGCGTCTTCCATTCCGCCAGGGTTTTCTCGAAGTCGGCGATATTGGCGGGCGGCGCGGCGGCTTTTCCGACGGCGACGGCTCTTTCGCCGGTTTCGACGGCTTCCCGGATTCTGCCCATTTCAGCTAAGATACGGGCTTTCGTCGAAAGGTTAGGGAAGGTTTCGCGCGCTTTGATTGAAGCGTCGAGCCAGCCGATGGCTTCCTCGTAATTGCCGCTCAGCTTGGAGTTCAGGACAAAGCTCGCGCCCTGATTGAGCGGGCGGACATCGTCCGCTTTGCGATTCGCAATCGCTTCGCGAATCATCGAAAGTGTTCTACCGGAAACGTCGCCGACGTTAACCGTAAACGGCACATTAATCTTTTCCCATCTGAGAACGACTTTCGCCGTAGTCGGCGTGACGTCGCTGAAATCGAGAGACATCGTTTCCTGAAAATCGGCGGCTTGTGGCTTGGCTCTGACGCGCAACGCGTCTTTCTTTTCGTCATAAGTGTAGCTGCCCCAATCGTCGTTGTCCTTGCTGAAAATGATAATCCACTCGTCGCGGTTCGGAATCGTGTGCAAGCCGTATTTTCCGGCGGGCAGAGGCTGACCGTTAACAGTTACATCACGGCTGACCTCGAAAGTCGTGTTTTCGTTTGCGCCCGTGCGCCAAACCTGACCGTAAGGCACAAGACACGGATAAGTGACGCCGCCTTTCGGCACAACGTCCGTCGTTTCGCAGCCCCAAACCTTGCGCGCTTTGACGTTCGGGCGATGATAGACGATGGAAATTCTCGTGTCGCCGACGGTCTGCGCGATTTCCTGACGCTGCGATTCGCGCGGCAGCGCGAGCTGCTGCGCAAAAACGCCGAAGCTCAGTGAAAGAATAAAAAGCAATATAAAAAGCGGTTTTTTCATTTGGTTATTTCTCCAGTTTTTCCTTCGCCTTGCGGACGAAAATCTTAATCATCTCGGCGATTTTTTTGCTCATTTCGTTGCTGATGATGGTTTCGCCCGCCAGCCCTGCCAGCAGGTGCAGCTCGCGCGCCGAATTTCTTCTCATCTCGACGACCTGCGAAAAATGCACGAGCGTCTGATTTTTGCCTTTTTCCAGAAAATCAGCCGCATAGCGCAGAAGATTTTTCGTCTCGCCCGCGACCGGCGACCATTCGATGCGGTCTTCCTCGTTTTCCGAAAGCTGCACGGCGAATTTTTGCAGCATCTGACCGACAAAGGGAATCTCGGCGCGAATCGTCCAGTGCGTGACGCCTTTCGCGTCGGTGTGAATGCTTTCGATGCCCGGCATCAGCTCGACGAAATTTCTGATGTCGCTGAAAAACTCGCGCACGTTTTCCAGATTTGTCCTTACTTCGACGGTATCGCTGTAATTGGCTTTGATGGTAAACATATTATTGGTTCGTTGTCAGTAGTTCGTTGTTCGTTGTTAAAACCATTTTCTGCGGTTCGCTATAAAAATTCAACCTGCAACGAACGACGAACTACTGACTGCGAACTAAAACGTCCCGTTAAACAGAATCGCGTTGAAAAACGGGCGCGTGGTCGTGCGGAAGATGCCGCGGAAAAAAGGCTCGTCGGCAAATAAAACGACGTGACCGCTGCCGCTCGGCTCGTCGATGATATACGCCGTGCCTTTCAAAAGCCTTTCGGTGTTTCCTTCCCAGACGAAGCCGGAAATCGTCAAAGGTCGGCGCGGCTTCGGCTCGAAGACGAAAGCGTTCGTGCCTTCCTTCGAGACGCGGAAAAAATAGCCGGACGAAAGCAGCACCGGAACGTTTTCGTCCTCGACGCCGTAGGTCAGATAAGTCGTTCGGTCGACGGTCGCGCGCATAATCGCGCCCGGCACGCCTTCGGGAACTTTCCCGGCGTTTGCCGAGGGCGAGGCAATCGGCGGCAAGGTCGGCGCGATGCCGTCCGCTTTGTCGAATTTTAATTCCGACGAAGGCGTCGGCGTCACGTCGGGCGTCGGCGTTTGATTTCTGGCGCGCGGGCTAGGGCTCGGCGTCGGTTTGGTTTCTACTTCCTTCCGCTTGTCCGGGTCGTCCTCGTCGTCGGCGAATTTTCCTTTTTCCTCGTCGTCGTCGCTGCCGACCAGCCGCGAAGATGTTAAATTAACGTCTTTTAAAGCGGCGAAAACCGAAGCGCCGCGCACGGTAATCAGCGTTCCGCCTTTGGAAATCCATTCCTTCAAGCCCGCGATTCCGCCGCTGCCGAAGGCGCTGAAATAGCGTCCAGCCGCGCCGTCCGGCATTATCAGAACGTTGTAGCGATTTATCGCGCCCGCGCGGATGTTGTTAATCGTGAGCGGCGTAAATTCAATCCCGTAGCGGTCGAGCGTCCACCAAATCGAGCCGTAGGAAGTCTGGTCGACGCCTTCGTCGGCGACCATCGCGATGCGCGGCGTCTGCAACGAGACGACGTTTTCGCCGCCGACGCTGTTGTCGCCTTCTTCGGAAAAGCCGGTGTTGACGGCGATTACATTCACGCCCAGTTCACGCGCCGCGCGCGCGACGGCTTCGTGAATTCTTTCGGGATTCCGCGTCACGCGGACGACGAACGCGCCGCGTTTCCAGTTTCGCCCGGCGGCGTTCAGCGGCTTGGTCGAAACCGCAACGCGGAAGCCTTCCTTCAAAAGCCTGATTGCCAGCGCGCCCGCCGCGTCCGTGTCGTAGGGAATGACGTAGGCGATTTGCGCGCGTCCCGAAACGTTGCCGCGTTTGGCGTTTTCCAGATATTCAGCCGTCACGGGCGTCGTCGAAATCGCGCCCGCGTCCTCAGTCCAGAAAGCGTCGATGCCGAAGGCTAAAGGCAAAGACCAGGCGGTGATGTCGTAAAAACCGTATTCTTCCTTCGTCTGACCTTTGCCGCGCAATTCGTTGCGGCGAAAGCGTTCGAGATTGTCCCTGACGAAAGCGGCGTCCTGCGGCGTGTCCTGTTCGAGAATCGCTTTTATCAGGCGTTTCTGCGGCTGGTTCAAATCAATCACGTATGAGCCGGAAGGGAAATTGCGGCGCTCGGCGGGCGCGTTTTTCGTTTCGTAGCTGTGCGCCGTCGCGGAATTGAAAGGCGAATTAGCGACCGAAACCTCGATTTTCATTCTTTGCAGATTTTCAATCATTTCCGCCGTTTTGACGCGGTCGCGCGTCGGGTCGATGACGATGCGCCGGAGCTTTTCCGTCCCGGTTTCGCTCATCGCGGTGCGGCGAAAATCGTAAAAATCCTGAAGGCGCGCGGCGCGATTTTTCGCCGCCGTTTCGAGCGTCGTCAATGAAGCGACGTAGTGCTTCGCAATCGCCGAGCGCAGAGTGACAATCGAGCCGTCGTCGCGCGTCCAGCGCAAGCCTTTGAAGCCGCCGCCGTCGGTTTCGTAAGTCATCCCGGTCGCGCCGTTCAGAGACGGAAACGAATCCCAGTAGCCGACGTAGAACAAATCGAAAATGTCGCGCACGTAGTAATCCCATTTCTGCGCGTCGAACTGAGCGGCGTTGGCGCGTCCGAAAACATCGAGCCATTTGTTCGTCGCGGGCTGCGGCAGGTTCGGATTTATCGGCAGCGCGGCGGGCGGAAAATGATACTGCGAAGGCTGCCCGTGATGGTCGACCGCGATTTGCGGATTCCATTCAAAAAACGCCCGCTGCATATTTTTCGTTTCCACCTGTGTGACGGCTAAATTATCGCGGTTCAAATCGAAGCGAAAATGGTTGTAGCGTCCCCAGATTGACCACGGCTCGCGGTGTTCGAGCGCCGAGCGGTCGGCGTTGCCCATCGCGACCGAGTTATACCACGTCACAAAACGCTCGTGACCGTCCGGATTTTCGCCGGTGACAACTAGAACGACCGTGTTTTTTAAAATGTCCAGCGTCGCCGGTTCGTTGGACGCGGCGAGCTGGTAGACGACCTGCATCATCGCCTCGAACGAAGCGGATTCGTTGCCGTGAATCGTGTAAGCCATCCACGCAATCAAGGGATTATTCTGCGTAATCGCGTTTGCATCGGTCGGCGAGAGCCTTCGCGGGTCGGTCAGGCGCGCGTTGCTCGCCTTGATTTCGTCGAGCCGGTTGATGTTTTCCGGCGCGCTGATGGCGACGATGTGCATCATCCGGTGCTCGTTGGTTTCGCCGATGTCGAAAACGCGCACGCGGTCGGGCGCGGCTTCGGCAATCTTCTCGATAACCTTTTCCATCTGCGCGTAGGTCGTGTGAAAATCGCCGACGTCGTAGCGCAGCAGCGCCTGAGGGCGCGGAACTTCCGGGCGATACGCGCCGCGCGTGTAAAAGTCGAATTTCGGAACTTCGGGCGCTTCGTAATTCTGCGCCGCCAGCGTTCCGGCGAAGGCAAAAAATAAAATTAAAGACGGAAAAACGCGAAAAAATGTCGCTTTCATCAACGAAAATCCTTTGATTGAATTTGGGAAAGACTTGTGAGAAATTCTACAATGAACAGGGAAAAACGAACAATGAACAACGAGCGATTTACCAAAGAAATTTGCCCGCGCTGCGAGGCGTCGCTGCTCAAGGAATGGCAGGATTTGACCGACGAGCAGAAATTTCTGGTCGAGCGCCTGCCGCTGAACGCCGAATATCCGCCCGAAGAAAGAAAGCGGCATCTCTACTGCCCGCGCTGCTGGCACGAAGTTCCCGCCGCAAATCAACCGGACGGGCGAGCATAGAAAATGTAAGGTCGGAGGTTAGAAGTTAGAAGTTAGAAGTTGAATTTCTACTGTTTTCCGCCTTCCGGCTTCTATCTTCTACCTTCTACCTTCCGACTTCTACCTGCTAACTTCTGACTTTGCCTTGCTTTTTCCGCGCCGGGCATGAACAAAAATATTGCCGCGGCTGGTATTTCTCCTAATTGCAATAAAATGCCATCAAAATAAAAAAACTGGATAAATTGTATTTTTGCTGATACAATCCGCACTGTAAAAGCAGATTCGTACATTAATCAAGGAGGGCTCCCTGAATGTCTGCTCGTCTTTTCGCTGCCCACCGCGGCTCGTTGCTGCTTTTCCGCAAATCTTTCCCGACAAAACGGTTTTATTTAATCGGTTTAGTTGTATTGTTTCTGTGCGTTGTTTCCGGCAATCGGATTGCCACGATGCAGGACGCGGAAAATTCGTCCGCGCCGCCGCTTCCCGCGCCCGCCGCCGGAGTGCAGATGCAGCCGCAAATCGCGAAAGGCGCGAATTCGTCGCTGGCGGTCTGGACAGACCGGCGAACGGTTCTCGGTCGCTACGTTCCGACCGATTCAGCCGGAACGGGCGGCGAGACGGACATTTACGCGGCGCGTTACGACGCCGCCGGAAACCTGATTGATACGACGCCGATTATCGTCTCGCAGGCGGTTTACGAGCAGTTTTATCCGCGCGTCGCCTGGAACGGGCAGAACTGGCTGGTCGTCTGGGTCACGCGCAGCGTTTCCAATCCGAACGTGCAGAACATCGTCGGCGTCCGCGTTTCGCCCGAAGGCAGAATTCTGGACGCCGCGCCGATTGCCTTCAGCAACACGACGAATTCATCCGACAACCCGACTTATCTGAGCGTTACGAGCGACGGCGCGAACTGGGCGGTTATCTGGGGCAGAGGCTCTTACAGCTCGCAGATTAACGGCGCGCGCCTGTCGCCCGCAGGAGCGTTAATGGACGCGACGCCGAAGATTCTCTACAACGACACCAACTTTACCGCGCCTTTCTGGGCTGACATCGCTTATTCAAATAATCAATTTCTCGTCGTCTGGGAAATAATTTCCGGCAGCGGTCACGCCATCCGCGCGCAGCGATTCGACTCTAATCTGAATCCAATCGGCTCGCTTTTTACGGTCAGTTTCAGCGGCAGCGACGCGACTTCGGCGCGCGTGGCTTCGGACGGCACGAATTATCTGGTCGTCTGGCGCGAAAACCGTTTCGCTTATAACGAGATTTTCGCCGCGCGCGTGACCAGTGCGGGAACGGTTTCCGACCCGTCAGGCATAAAGCTTTACGGCGGTCCCGGCGATTACGTTCTGCCTTTCAACACGGCTCTGACCTTCGACGGCACGAGCTATGTCGCCGCCTATCACGGCGGCGATTCGGGCGTGACCGGAAAGATTTTCGCCAATCGAATCGCGACGAACGGAACGGCTTCCGCGCCGATTCCGATTCCCGCGCCGAACGGCTCGTCACAGCCCGCAGTCGGCGCGCTGGCTGACGGCGGAGCGCAGATTCTCTGGACGGACAAAAGCCTGAGCCTCGACGGAGACATTTTCGGCGCAAAGCTGAACGCGGACAATACGGTCGGCGCGCGGATGCCGACCAGTCTCGGCGCTCCGCGAGAAACTCATCCGCGTTTTACAAAAACCGGAACGGGCAATTACACGCTGGTTTATCG
>JALZHR010000222.1 GCA_030860665.1 Acidobacteriota bacterium | reverse complement strand
GCGAAGGTTTGTGTATCGTCGCGCGGCGGCAGACCGCCGGGCGCGGGCGGCACGGTCGCGTGTGGATTTCCGAACCGGACGCCGGTCTTTACTTCAGCGTAGTTCTGCGCCCGGCGAAAATCGAGATGCGCTTTTTGCCGCTCATTACGCTGATGGCGGCGGTTGCCGTTCACGACACGCTCGAAGAAACTTACCGGCTCGGCTGCGATATAAAATGGGCGAACGACATTCACGTCCGCGATAAAAAAATCTGCGGGATTCTGGCGGAAACCGCCGAGACGCCGAAAGGCTTGGCAGTCGTCGTCGGCATCGGAATCAATCTGAGATCGTCGAACTTCCCGCCCGAAATCGCCGACATCGCCACTTCAATCGAAGCCGAAACCGGGCAAAAAATAAATTCCGAAGAGCTGCTGGAAATCCTGGCGCGCTTTCTCAATTATCATTACGAAATTCTGCTCGACGAAAAAGCGGGCGGCGGCGCGCAAAGAATCCGGCAGGAATGGACGCGGCGCTCGTCTTACGCCGCGGGCAAAAAAGTGCGCGTTCTGCTGGAAAACGAAACCATTACAGGCACGACCGACGGCATCGAGGAAAACGGCGCGCTGCGCGTCCGCATCGACGAAACGGGCGAAACGAGAATCGTTCAGGCGGGCGACGTCGAAAGACTGAGACGGGAAAAATAAATCGACCCGCGCTCTGCCGCCTGAACCGGCTTCAAAATATAAAAATTTTATTGACACACGCCGGCAGTGATGCTAGTTTTGTTAAACCGACGCCACGGCGAAGCCCATTATCCCTTCAATCCCGAGAGGATTACGAGCTTCAAAATCAGCAGTTTCTTAAATCTAAACATAAAGGAGTCAAATAAAAGCAATGAATCAGGACGAACAATCAATCAACACGACTAATGACGCCGGTGAAGAAGGAAAACCGCCGCCGTCGACTCTTGCAATCGGCGAAGAAGAACAATCTGAAACGAGCGACGCGCGCGACTATACGACCCACGCGATCGGCGAAGAAGACCCGAGGATAACCACTCAAGCCATCGGCGAGGAAGGCGACGAACCGACCACTTTAATGCTGGGCGAGGAGGACGACAAACCGACGACTCAAGCCGTCGGCGAAGAGGACGACAGACCGACGACACTTGCCCTCGGCGAGGAAGAACCGCGCGAGGAATCGGCGGGCGGCGGCGGCGAATCCGTCTCCGGCACGCCGTTCGGCGGTTTTTAAGCGATTCGATTTTCCAATCCGTGCCGACACGCGTGTAGTATGAACTTGAATATGCGATTACTGATTGCCGGCGGCGACGAAGACCCGAATTTAAAAACATTAACGGCGGCGGCGCAGCGAGCGGGACAAACCGTCTGCCCGTTATTAGTCGGTCTGACTTCGCATCCTTCGATAGTCTGGGAGATGAATTCGGACAGATTTTTAATGGACGGGCGGGCGCTCGAGTGCGACGCCGCTTTTATTCGCTATGATGTTTTTACGGCTCTCAAACACGGGCGCCGCGCCGCCGCGAATTTTCGCGCTCTGACGTGGCACACGACTTTAAACGGCTGGCTCGCCGCGCATTCCGGAATCCGGATGTTTAACCGCCGCAACTTAAGATATACGACCAACAAACCGCTCGTCCTGCATCTCGCTCAATCTTTCGGCTTGAAAATTCCCGATACGGTCATCACGAATGATTTTTCCTATCTCGCGCAATTTGAAAAAAATCGGCGTCTGGTCGCCAAGCCGGTCAACGGCGGCGGATATTGCCGGAGCTTTGAAGAAGTCAGTCGGCAGACCGAATTAAAAAACGAGACTACAGCCGCCGCGCCGGCAATCGTGCAAAACCGGCTCATCGCTCCCGAAATCAGGATTTACGCGGTCGGCGGAAACTTTTTCGCCTTCAGAATCGAGTCTGAGGAACTGGATTACCGCACGGCGGCGAAATGCCGAATCGAATATATCGAAGACTTTTCGGATAAACTGACCGGCGGATTTGCCAAACTGCTCGACGCTCTCGGGCTGGATTTCGCGGCGGCTGATTTCAAAACCTGCGCCGAAACGGGCGAGCTTGTTTTTCTGGAAGTCAACACGTCGCCGATGTTCGCCGCCTTCGATTCATCGTCGAAGGGCGCGCTTTCCGATTCGATGGTAAAATTTTTAATCTCCGCAGAAGACGGCAGATAAAATTTCCCGAAAATCGCCGCCTTTGAAATAATCGGAGTATTTTTCGGTTAAATCAGGCATCTAAATTTACATCCGCGCACGAATATTGCAGAAACGCTCTTCGGAAACCTGACCGGAGAAGTAATATCCCGATTGAACTTTGCGCGGCAAGCGTGTAACGTGTAACTGGGACTTTTATAAAAATATATAAATTTATGAACAACGAATTTGATTTTGAGAACGAAGATTTGGATTTTGAAGAATTTGAAGATTTTGAGCAGAATCTGGAAGATTTGGAGCTTGAGCTGGAAGAAATTCACACTCGCACCGCAATCCTGTCGAAAAACGATATGTTTGCGCTTTTGTGCCTGAAAACTGCCGGTCAGGGCGGCGCAATCTGCCGCGTCGACCCGCGCGAGGAACGCCCCGCCGTGCAGATTTACGACGACCCGGAAAAGGCGCTCGAATGGTTTACCAAGAGCCTGCGCACCAGCAAACAGAACGGCTGGCAGGTGGTTTACGACGGCTTGCCGCTGCAAGGCTAAACTTATCTAACGGAAAACGGAAAACGGAAAATGGAAAATAAAAGAATCTTTCTTCATTTTCCGTTTTCCGTTTTCCGTTTTCCATTTTCTTATGCTTCTTGTAATTGACATCGGTAACACGAACACGTCGCTCGGCGTTTACAATCGGGAAAATTTAGTCGCGCACTGGCGGCTGAATACCGTCCGCGACCGCACGATTGACGAGGTCGGCGTTCTGGCGCGGCAGCTTTTCGCTCTTTCGGAGATAGATTACCGCGAGATTCACGCCGTCATCATCGCTTCGGTCGTCCCGCCGCTTAATTTCACCTTTCAGAAAATGAGCGAAAACTACTTCCGTCACAAAGCGATTTTCGTCGACAACACGCTGGATTTCGGTCTGAAAATCAAATACAATCCGCCGTCCGACGTCGGCGCGGACAGAATTGTGGATGCGGTCGCGGCGATTGCCAGATACGGAATGCCGTGCATCGTCGTCGATTTCGGCACGGCGACGACCTTCGACGCGATTAACTCGGACGGCGAATATCTGGGCGGCGTCATCACGCCCGGCATCACGATTTCGTCCGACGCACTTTTCGCCCGCGCCGCCAAGCTGCCGCGCGTGGAAATCAAAAAGCCCGCCACGGTCATCGGCGCATCGACCGTCGGCTCGATTCAATCAGGCTTATATTACGGCTACGCCGGGCTGGTCGACGGAATTCTGCGGCGGATGATAGAAGAGCTCGGCGCGGAAACACGCGTCGTCGCCACGGGCGGGCTTGCCCCGCTGATTTCGCAGGCTTCCGAATTGATTAAAACCGTCGATGACACGCTGACGCTCGAAGGCTTGCGCCTTATTTATGAAAGATTGAACAAAACGTAGAAAACGCAAAACGCAAAATGCAAAATGCAAAATATCAGGAAGAAGATTTCAGAGTTAAATTAATCCTTCCACTTTGCATTTTGCATTTTGCATTTTGCGTTTTGCGTTTATTTAAACTCCGCAGCTAACGTTCAGGATTTCAATACCCGCCGGTTTATCGCCCTTCATTTCGTAGGCTTCAATCCAGTTTCCCTCGTAATATGCGCCGTAGATGATGATTTCCAGTTTGCCGTCGCCGTTCAGGTCGGCGATGGAAGAAATCTCGAATTTGCCCGGCACGCCGAAGTTTATGTTTTTCGTCACGAAATCGCCCGTAACGATGATATTCCGCACTTTTCCGCTGACGATTTTACGCAGCAGGACAAATGAGTAACTGCCCCTTTGCGCGCTCGGCTGAACAA
>JALZHR010000209.1 GCA_030860665.1 Acidobacteriota bacterium | reverse complement strand
TCTGGAGAGTCAGAAGAAATATCTTCAAATTGACTCTCCGGACTCCATAGACTCTCCGGACTCTCGACTCTATTTCGTGACTTCAATCGTCAGAACCTGCTGTCCGGTGATGACGTAATCGGCGGGCGCGATGACCTGTTCGGTCAGAACGGTCAGAACCGTCGGCGTAAAGCCGCCAGCCGTGCGGTCGTTGTTTAAGGTCGCCAGAACGGACGGCGGCAGATTCGGCAATTCTTTCGCGCCGATGATTGCGCCGTTCGTTACGCGATAGGTCTGCACATACAGGCGGTCGTTTTTCTTGATTTCGTTAATCGTCTTGATAAGCTCGCCCAGATTTTTCGGCACGAACGAGCGCGAAGCCGCGACCTGCTGAACCGAGCCGCCGTCGCCGACCGAAACCAGAAGCGTTCCGGCGGGCGTGTCTTTCGGCACGGTGACGGGCGTTCGCTGGACGAAAATCTGCCCGGCTTTGTTGCGGACAAACGCCTGCACTTCAAACGCTTCTCCGGCTTTCACTTCCGTTCGGTCAAGCGCGATGCGCTCCAGCACGGCGGCTTGGTTGCCGTCGGTCGAGGTGACGTTCAGCGTGACCTCGCTGATTTCGGCTTCGTCGAAACCGCTGCGCAGAAGCGCATTGACCGGGACGGCAACCGAACCGGCGGCGTTCTGCGTCGCCTGCGCGCCCGTAAAGCGGCGCTCGATTTTAACCGGCTCCTGACCTTTGACCTTGATGTCGCCCTCGATTTGAATGGTCGAATCGCCGATGCTTCTTTCATTGGCGGAAATCGAATTGAAAATGGCGATGTTCAGCAGCAGCGGCGTCAGAAAGTCGTCCTTCGCCACTTCAAAATTAAAGGTTTCCTGTTTGTCGCGGCTCGTTTTCAGATTCAGTTTCACCGGAATCATCTTCGGCGCTTGCCCCAGTTTTCCGAAAACGCCCGTGTTGCGGTCCTGCGTCATCGTGCCGACCATCGCGTCCGGCACGGCGAGTTTGAACGAGTTGTTCAGATTCGGAATAACCGTGATGACGTGCGATTCCGACATCGGCAAATCCGCCGTTCCGAGACTCAGAAACGGGTGACCGAAGGCGTAAACTTTTTCGCCGTCGCGGAACGTGACCGTTCCGGCAGCCGCCAGCGAGTAATCGCCGCGCGTCAATTGCATCGAGACGGACGCGCCGCCCCGCAAAGTTTTATCGTTGTATTTTTCCAGCGGCGTCATTTTCGCGCCGCCGCCGACCGAAGCGACCGGCATCAAGCCGACCGACATCAGCTGCGGAGCGAAAAGATTTAAAGTTTCCTGCGAGAAGCCGCTGAAAGTCAGAGGCGTCGCAATCGGCTGAAAAGTCTGCCCGGCGATTGAGGAAATCGACGAAGCCGCCAAGCCGGAAGCGACAGACGCCTGGCGCGGAAAATTCGGTTTCCATTCGGTCGAGGCAAGCTCGGCAAACGAGACGGCGCGCGGCTGGCTGGTTCGCTTCGAGTCCGGGTTCTGCTCGAAAATCGTAATCATCTGCTCGACCGGCGTGATGCCGCAAATCGGCTCTTTCGAGAAAGGAAAGCTGTAGGAAATCGCGCCGACCAGCTTGCCGTCGACGTAGACGGGCGAACCTGACATTCCGGCGAAAACGTGCGTCCGGTCTGCGCCGCCGCCGCTGATTTTACCGATAATCAAATCCTGGCGCGGTCCGACCGCGCTCGGCAGAACTCCGAGAATCTCGACATTAAATTCTTCGGGCTCGGCGCCGCGAAAAACGGTCAGCGCCGTGCCGCGCATTCCTTCTTTGACCTGCGCCAGCGGCAGAATCTGCGCGCTGACGGAAGTCGGCGCGGCGGTCGAAGGTTTCGTCCCGGTTTTTGCCTGCGATTGACCGAAAACATTGAAGCCGAAGGTGAAAATTAATGCTGCGGTTATAAAAAATCTTATTTTCATAGGTGGTAAAAACACTTTCATTCTCAAACGCGTTTATGATAATATCATAAACAGCTTACCAAGAGTCCGAATTCTGTAGGACTGACAGTTTGAATCCCAAAATCAAAATCAAGTTGTATGGATTGTCCGTTGTTAGTTGCCCTTTGCGCGCCGCAAGTTGGACGCGAAAACTCATTTCCCGGCAAAATTTAAATCGGCATCTGACCGCTGACCATCGACAACCGACCACTCTAAAATTATGGCACGCACAAAACGTCTTTTCCGAAGCTTTTTCCGTCTTTTTCTGCCCGTCGTCGTTCTGCTCGTCGTCGGCATACTCGCCGCGAGCGTCTGGTTCGTCCACACTTCGTCGAATCCGCCGAAGACCGCTTATCTGCTGACGCCCGAAAAATACGGGCGCTTGAGCACGCGCGGCGCGAAAGTGACCGACGAGAAATGGAGCAACCGCGACTCGACAGAGGCGCGCGGCTGGCTGCTGCGCGGAAGCGTCGGGGCTCCGGCAATAATTCTGCTGCACCGCTACGGCGCCGACCGCTCTCACGCTCTGAACCTCGGCGTCAAGCTCAACGAGGTCACGAATTTTACGATTCTGATGCCGGATATGCGCGGGCACGGCGAAAATCCGCCGGTGAAGATGACGACTTTCGGCGGTCACGAATCCGAGGACGTACTCTCGGCGCTGGATTTTCTGCGCAGTCTGAAAACGGACGACAAAAACTCGCTGGTCGGGAAAAATATCGGCGTTTACGGCGTCGAGATGGGCGCTCTAGCTGCGCTTTCGGCGGCTTCAAAAGATGAAAGCGTCAAAGCGATGGTGCTCGATTCCGCGCCGCTGACCTCGGATGACGTGCTGGCTTCGGTCATCGACAAGCGTTTTCCTTTCGCCAGCTCGGTGACGTCGAAGATGGCGCAGCTCGGCACTTACCCGTATTATTACAGCGGCGGCTACAATCACGAATCGCTGTGCGGCGTCGCCGCCTTCGTGACGAACCGGCAGATTCTGCTGCTGGCGGGCGTCGACGCGCCGCAGTATCAAAACTCGACGCTCAAACTGCAGGGCTGTTTCCCGAATCAGTCGGAAATCGAAACTAACACCAGTCTCGCGCCGTCCGGCTACAGTATGACCAACGCTTCGCTCGAACAATCCGAAGCCTACGACCAGCGTGTGATTGATTTTTTCAAGAGAACTTTAAACGCGCAGCCGTAAATAATCATAAAAAACGTTTTCGCATTAAACGGTCGGAGTTCAGCCTTTCGGTTTGAACTCCGATTTTTATTTTTTCTCCGGCGGCGAAAAGCGTTTTCTTCAAAACCGACCGAAAACCCGCGAGCGCGCAAAGAAAACCGCTTGGCACCCGTATTGCGTTGGAATTGTTTACAAAAAGCGGTTTGAGCAGAACTTTACGACGCTTATTTGCTCTCGGAAATTCGGGGAGTTCGGAAAGATTTCGGGAATGTCGGGGTTATAAATTTTAAAACAAGGAAGGTCAATCTAATGAAAAAGATGTTTGGATTTTACGCGTTTCTGGCGCTGGTCGGTTTTGTATCGTTTGTATTCGCGCTCGAAGTAACGAAACAAGACAGTAAATTTATGATGCAGGCGGCGTCCAGCGATATGATGGAAATCGCCACCAGCACAATGGCTTTGCAGAGAGCGCAAAACGCCGAGGTGCGCAGATTCGCGCAGATGATGGTCGACGACCACACGAAAACGAGCGACCAGCTCAAATCAATCGCGGCGACGAAAGGCGTCACGCTCCCGGCTGAAATGAACTCGAAACACAGGGCGATGGTCGACAAATTGTCCGGTCTGTCCGGCGACCGCTTCGATATGGAATATATGAAAGCACAGGTCAAGGCGCACGAAGCGGCGGTCAAGCTCTTTCAGACCGAAACCAATAAGGGAAGCGACGCCGACGTGAAAGGCTTTGCCTCGGCGAACCTGCCCGCTTTGCAGGCGCACCTGACTATGGCGCGCACGATTAGCGGAACTCTGAGAAACGGCGGCGGCAGCAACAATAATCGCGGCGGCAACGAGGGCGGCGGCAATATGAACCACAATATGAATTCCGGCGGCAATATGAATATGAATTCAAACGGCAATTCAAATCGCGGCGGAAACACCAATCGCGGCGGCAATACGAACAGCAATCGCAACCGGAACAACAACACGAACAGCGGCAACACGAACGGCAATATGAACACCAACTCGAATCGCTGATAGCAGGCGAGAATTGCGAATGCGGGATAAAGCCGACAGGGCACGGACGGCGGGAGAAAGACCGTAAGCTGAAGCCCTGCAAAACTTTATCCCGCATTAGCGGCAATATAGAGGAGAGATTATGAAAAAGATTTTTATATTCGGACTTTTGATGAGCCTGTCGATTCTCGTGTTCGGCGGCTGCGGCAGCGGCGGCGGCGAGGATAGAGCCAGCAATCTTAACACGACCAATATGAACCGCCCGTATCTGGACACGCACGGGCAATCCAATTCCTTCAGCTCGACCGCCGACCCGAACAATAATAAATCCGATGCCAACGCCAATATGCCCAACTCGCCGAATCGCGGCACGGGTATGACGGACAACGATTTTATGATTGAAGCGGCGCTCGGCGGAATGGCGGAAGTCGAATCCGGCAAACTGGCTTCGACCAAAGCGCGAAACGCCGAGGTGAAAAAATTCGCCCAGATGATGGTCGCCGACCACACGAAAGCGAACGGCGAACTGAAGACTTTAGCCGAAAGCAAAGGCGCGACGCTGCCGACCGAACTAGACCCTAGACATAAAGCGCCGATAGCCGAGCTTCAGAACTTAGGCGGCGAGCAGTTCGACCGCGCCTACGTCGCCGCGCAGCTTGCCGCTCACGAAAAAACCGTGAAATTATTCCAGACTCAGGCGATGAGCGGAACGGACGCCGAGATAAAGGCTTTCGCGACGAAAAATCTGCCGACACTGCAGATGCATCTGGAAATGGTTCGCGGCTTGAACAACAAGATGAATTCCGGCACCGGCAGCAACGCGGGCGGCAATTTAAGCAGCAGCAACACCGGCAGCGGCGGCAATATGAAATAAGCCCTCAAAGAATTAGCCGCGAAAGAACACGAAGGAGCACGAAATATTTTTATGATTTATTTCGTGTTTTTTCGTGTTCTTTCGCGACTGTCTGCTTTTGGAATCTGCGCCTATCTCTTTTTTAAAGCGCGGCTGTCCTTCGCCGGAAAAAAATCTCTGTGTTAATGTAGGTATATGCAATCAAATTTATTTGAAGCGCATCAAACCTGTGTAAATTTCTTAACTTAACCTACTACGGAGTTCTACAAAATATGATTTTTCGTTTTCTGCGAAAGGCGCAAACGCAAAGCCTTTTCGCTTTAATGCTGCTGTTTGCGCTCGCATCGCAAATTCCGGCGCAGCAGACCGCGCCCGCCGCGCTTTCTCAAACCGAGAAGGATTTAACGGCGAATATCAAAATCGAGACGATTAAGGAAATCACCGCCGCGCTTGCCGCCGCCGAAATGCAGGGACGCGGCACGATGCAGCCCGGCGGCGACAAAGCCGCGGGCTGGATTGCCGACCGGTTTCAGAAGCTCGGTTTGAAGCCGCTCGGCGATAAAGGCTCTTACCTGCAAAAAATAGATTTCCGCGAAACCACGCTCGCGCCGGAAACCTCGCTGAAAGTCGGCGAGGAAAATCTGAAAGTCGGCAGCGATTTCGGCATCCTGCCTTTTACCGCGGGAAATAAATCGGCGAGCGGCGAGATGGTTTTCATCGCCTACGGCATCGTCGTCAATTCGATTAAACGCAATGATTTGGGCGATATGAATATGGAGGGCAAAATCGCCGTAATGCTCGAAGGTCCGCCCGCCGCCATTTCCAAAAAAGACTGGGAAGCGACTAAAGCGCAGCAGATTTTCCTCGGCAATCTCATCAGAAAAGGCGTCGCCGGAATCATCTTTATCGGTCACGGCAGGGAAGAAAATCCGCCCGAGACGATGATTGATTATTTCAGCCGCCGCCAGATTGAAATGGCGAGCGAAAGCGATAATCCGTCGGAAATCCCGCCGATTATGTATGTCAGCGCGAAAGGCGCGGAAAAGCTTTTCGCCAAATCCGGCGTCGCCCTGAAGGACGCGCTCGCGCAAGCCGAAAACAACAGCTTTAAGCCGGTAAAACTGAACCAGACGGCGAAAGTCAACGTCAAAATCAACGTGAAAAAAGGCACGTCGAGCAACGTCGCCGGTTACATCGAAGGCTCAGACCCGAAACTCAAGGAAGAAGCCGTTTTGTTCAGCGCGCACTACGACGCCTACGGTATGGAAAACGGCAAAATCTATCACGGCGCGGCTGACAATGCGCTCGGCGTCGCCGAAATGCTGGCGGTCGCCGAAGCCTACACGAAGCTGCCGACCAAGCCGAAACGCTCGATGATTTTTCTCGCCGTAACCGGTGAGGAATACGGTCTTTACGGCTCGAAACACTGGGCGAAAAATCCGACCTGGAACATCAAAAAGGTCGCGGCGAACCTGAACCTCGACGGCATTGGCACGGAAGTTTACGCGCCAGTGAAAACCTTTGTCGGCTTCGGCGAGGAACATTCGACGCTCGGCGCGATGCTCAGAGACGTTTCGTCCACTTTCGGCATCAAGGTCATTCCCGACCCGATGCCCGACGAAAAAATCTTTCTGCGTTCCGACCACTACTCGTTCGTCGAGCGCGGCGTCCCGGCGCTGATGCTGCTCGGCGCGCCCGCAGGCGACCCGCAGGCGTGGATTAAACGCTCGAAGGAATGGGAAAAAACCGATTACCACCAGCCAAGCGACACGATTCGCCCCGACTGGTCGTGGGAAGGCGCGAAAACCGTCGCCGACGTAATGGGAATCCTGGGCTGGCGCGTCTCGGAAACGGAAAATATGCCGCAATGGCTGCCGACCTCGCGTTTCGGCAAACTGGAACGCGGCAATACGAAGGAAATTCCGGAAGAAAATAAATAACCGGACAAACTGAATCTTAGTTGAGAGGCGGGCTTGCCCGCCTTTTTTATTTTCGCGGCAGGCGGGATAAAAAATTTTTGGAATAACTTCGCGGTATTTTCCGTCTAATATTTTTAACAACATTCATTTTCGGTTTGCCCTGAAAATATTCCGAAAAAAAACTGGCAATTCGATTTTTGAAACGCTAAGATTATATAAAAGAACAAATTGACACGAGGGAGAGCGAAACGGAATGGCACGGTGCGAGGTTTGCGGCAACGATTATTATCTGTCGTTTGAGGTTATCACGGCGGGCAACCGCCACGTTTTCGATTGTTTCGAGTGCGCGATTCATCTGCTCGCGCCGGTTTGCTCGCATTGCGGCTGCAAGGTTATCGGGCACGGCGTCGAGGCGAAAGAGACTTTTTTCTGCTGCGCCAACTGCGCGAAACAGGCGGGCGTCAGCGGCGTCGAAGACCACATCTGGGGCAAAGAGAAGGAAACGGCGGATGAGCTTAGCCGGAAAAACACAACTTAAATTTACCGGCAGCAGCAGCAGCAGCAGCAGCAGTAGCAGCAGGCGGATTATGAAACTAGCAGTTTTTTATCTCTCAATTTTTATGGTTTTCTGCGCGTTCGGCTGCGCTCAGCCGCCGGCGGGCTTGGCGGAAAACGAGATTCAGACGGCGCAAAACATTGCGGGCGGCGGCGGTCAAGGCGGCGCGAATAATACGAGCGAAACGAGATTTCGCGTCGAAACCGTCGCCAGCGGTTTGGAAGTGCCGTGGGCTTTCGCTTTTCTGCCCGGCGGCGGCGGCGGTGCGGGCGGCGGCGTAAATATGCTTTTTACCGAGCGTCCGGGCAGGGTTCGCCTTATCGAAAGCGGAAAGCTGCGCGCCGAGCCGGTTTTCGTCGTGCCCGATGTCGAGCCGTCGAGCGAAAGCGGGTTGATGGACGTTTCGCTGCATCCGAATTTTGCGGCGAATAATTACGTTTATCTCGCTTACGCTTATCGCGGCGACGGCAAGCGTGTCAGAGTCGTGCGCTATAAATTCGCGGACAATAAATTCGGCGAGCCGAAAACGATTATCGAAAACATCCCCGCCGCGCCGAATCACGCCGGAACGCGCGCCGATTTCGGTCCGGACGGCAAGCTTTACGTGACGACCGGCGACGCTTCGGAAACGGAACTCGGACAGGATTTGACCACGCTCGCCGGGAAGACTTTGCGGCTGAACGACGACGGAAGCGTTCCCGCGGACAACCCGTTTATTAATCAAAAAGGCACGCGACCCGAAATCTGGTCTTACGGGCATCGCAACGCGCAGGGCTTGGCGTGGCAGCCCGGCTCGAACCTGATGTTTCAGACCGAGCACGGACCTTCCGGATTTGACGGTCCGGGCGGCGGCGACGAGGTCAACCTCGTCGAGCGCGGAAAAAATTACGGCTGGGCGGCGATTCACCACCGGGAAACGCGCGCGGGAATGGAGTCGCCGCTGCTGGAATACACCCCGGCGTGCGCGCCCGCGAGCGGAACGTTTTACAACGGCGGCGCGTTTCCGCAGTTTAAAGGCAATTTCTTTTTCGGCTGTCTGCGCGGCGCGCGGATTATCCGCGTTTCGCTCGACGGCAGACGCGTCGCCGGGCAGGAAGATTTATTAAAAGGCGTCTACGGGCGCATCCGCGAAGTGGCGGAAGCGCCGGACGGTCTGATTTATTTTTCGACGTCGAACCGCGACGGGCGCGGCGCGGCGGCAAAAGACGACGACCGCATTTTGCGAATCGCGCCCGCCAAATAAAGGCATTTAACATTTAACATTTATCATTGAACGGTCAGGATTTGATAGATGATAAATGTTAAATGTTAAATGTTTATCAGGGGGGATTTTGAATGGCTGACGATAATTCGACACAAAACGCGACCGGCGACGCGCGGAAAGACAGAAAATTTCCGGTCATCGGCTGCGTTCTGGTTATTCTGCTGATACTTGCGCTTTTTGCGGTTATTTTCTTTTACGGGCAGTTTGCCGCTTTTCCGAACAGCTCGAACAGCGGCGTCGGACCGTAAGGTTGAAAATCGAATCGAGAAAGTGTTATTTAAAATAAATTCAAACGAGTATGAGCTTAATCGAGACAATCCGGGCGAAGGCGATTCCGCTGAACGATTCGCGCGATATTAACGACGAAATTCTGGCTCTGGTCGGCGACGCGCGTTTTGTTTTAATCGGCGAAGCCTCGCACGGGACGCACGAATTTTATCAGTGCCGCGCCGAAATCACGAAAAGATTAATCGCGGAAAAAGGTTTTTCAGCCGTTGCGGTCGAAGCCGATTTTCCCGACGCGTATCGCGTCAACCGCTACGTGCGCGGCATCGGCAGCGACCGCGACGCCGACGAAGCCTTGCGGGATTTCGAGCGTTTTCCGCTCTGGATGTGGCGCAATACGGAAGTGGTGGAGTTTGTCGAATGGCTCAAGGAATTTAACGCCGACAAGGCTCTGAACCGGCAAGCCGGATTTTACGGCATAGATTTATACAGCCTGCACGCTTCGATGGAAGCTGTTTTGAAATATCTGGAAAAAGTCGACCCGGAAGCGGCGCGGCGGGCGCGCTCGCGTTATTCGTGCTTCGACCATCACGGCGAAGACGCGCAAAGCTACGGCTACGCCGCCAGTTACGACCAGAGATTTTCGTGCGAAGACGAAGCGGTCAAACAGCTCATTGAACTGCAG
>JALZHR010000189.1 GCA_030860665.1 Acidobacteriota bacterium | reverse complement strand
AAACCCGATTGGCAGGCGGGCGAGAACGGCAATCGCGCCCGTCCCGAGAAAACTTGCCAGCATCCCGAATGAAAGCAGAAAAATCAGAAACCGCCAGCCGCTGCGCAGCCGCCCGGAGCGATTAAGGAAAATGTCGTTCGGACTCATAAATTTAATTGAGTTTAGCCAATTAAGTTTCATCTGACAAAGAGAGTATTAAACGCAAAATGCAAAATGCAAAATGCAAAATATGAGGATTTAGAATTCAGAATTAAATCACTTCCTGCATTTTGCATTTTGCATTTTGCGTTTTGCATTTTCGACTTTGTGCTAAACTGGCAAGCGTGGAGAGACGGACGACGCCTTTCAAACGCCGCACGCCGCCCTGGATTCTGGGCGGGCTGGTCGCGCTTTTGCTGACGATGCTGGTTTTGCTGCAAACCTCGAACCTCTGGAAAGAGCTTTCGGTCGAAACCGCAGACGACACGCTCGCTCTCTATGCGCTGTCGTCGCTGAATTTCATCGCCTTTGTTATTTTCGCGTTTATCTTTGTCCGCAGCCTCGTCAAATTGCGGCGCGAGCGGCGCGCGCTGGCGGTCGGCTCGAAGATAAAAACGCGGCTGCTGATTTATTTTTTCGCCGTCAGTCTTTTGCCGATTATCGCGATGGCGGTTTTTTCCTATTTGTTTATGAACCGCGCGCTGGAGCGATGGTTTACGCAGATTCCCGAAAACGTCATCCGCGAGGCGCGCGAAGTCCAGACGCAGGCAATCGAAGACCAGATACTGAGGCTGAGCGAGACGGCGCGGATGCTGGCGATTGTGCTGGAAGGGCGGGAAATCACGAGCGAGAGTTTGTCGAAAATCGTCGAGCAGGGAAATTTGACGCGGCTTTCGGTTCTGTCGAAAAACGGCGAGATTCTGGCGGCGAGCGAGCGCGCGCTCACGCCCGAACAAAAAGCCGAGCTTGACCGCACGATTTTGTTCATCAGGCAAAATCAGCTCGACGCGCCCGCCCTGCGCGACGGCAAAGGCTTCGACGCCGCCGTCGCCGGTTTTTCCGACGGGCGCAGGCTGGTCGTCGTGCCGGATTTGCGCCCCGAGGAAAACGTCAGCCAGATGGTCGAAAGCTCTCTGGTCGAATTCGATAAATTAAAAGAGCAGCAAATCACCGTCCGCCGCATCGGGCTTTCGACGCTCGGGCTGCTGACTTTTCTTTTGATTTTCGCCTCGTCGTGGACGGCGTTTTATATCGCGCGCGGGCTGACGATTCCGATAAAAGCGCTGGCGGAAGGCGCGGACGAAATCGCGCACGGAAATTTTTCGCACCGCGTCGACGTGCTGGCTGAAGACGAGCTTGCCTTGCTGGTTTCGTCGTTCAACCAGATGTCTTCGCGGCTCGAAGCCAATTCCGCCGAGCTGCTCGAACGCCGCAAATATATCGAGACCGTTTTGCAGTCGCTTTCGACCGGCGTCATTTCCTTCGACGCGAAAGACCGGATTACGACGATTAATCACGCGGCGATTCAGATTCTGAGACTCGAAAACGCGGGCTTTGAAAATTTCGCGCTTTCCAGCATCGTCAGCGCCGAAAACCGCGCGATTCTGGAAAAGCTGCTGGCGCGCGCCAAGCGCATCGGGCAAGCCGCCGAACAAACGACTCTTACGCGCGAAAACGCCAACGGAAACGGTTTGGCGTCCGCGACCGAAAGCGTGCCGGTCGCTCTGACCGCGACGGCGCTGCCGGATAGAAACGGCGTCGTGCTGGTCATCGAGGATTTGAGCGAGCTTTTGCAGGCGCAGCGCGCCTCGGCGTGGGCGGAAGTCGCCCGCCGGATGGCGCACGAAATCAAAAACCCGCTGACGCCGATTCAGCTTTCGGCTGAAAGAATCGCGAAAAGGTTCAGCCGTCAGCCGGATAAAATCGAACAGCGAACGAACGACAACGGGCAGCTCGCGAAAATCATAGATGAAAGCACCTCGACGATTCTGCGCGAGGTCAACAGCCTGAAATCTATGGTCGACGAGTTTTCGCGCTTTGCCCGCCTGCCGAACGTCAGGCTGGAAGAAGGCGGCGTCAACGAAATCGCCCGTCAGGCAATCGCGCTTTACGAAGACCGTTTCGGCGACGTGCGGATAGAGACAAGTTTGGCGGAAAATCCGCCGCCCGCGATGATTGACCGCGAGCAGCTCAAAAGAGTTTTCGTCAACCTGATTGACAACGCCATCGAGGCTTTCGACCCGGCGCAGGCGGATAAACGGATTAATATTAAAACTTTTCACGACCGGGCGCGCGGCTTAATCGTCGCCGAAATCTCGGACAACGGCGGCGGCATCGCGCCTTCGGATTTCCAGAAGCTCTTTCAGCCGTATTTTTCGACCAAAGGGCGCGGAACGGGCTTGGGCTTGGCAATCGTCCAGCGAATCGTCATCGAGCACGGCGGAAAGATTAAAGCCGTCAATAATTCTCCGAAAGGCGCGAAATTTATTGTAGAATTGCCGGTTTCGAGCTGAAATAATATTTATATAAACTTGTTTTCATAATGTCTAATTCAGTTTTAATTGTTGACGACGAGCGCGGGATACGCGAGACGCTGCGCGGAGTTCTGGAAGACGAAGGCTTCGAGGTCGAGTCGGTCGCGTCCGGCGAGGAATGTCTGAAAATCGCGGCGACGAAAAATTTCGGCTGTATTCTGCTCGACGTCTGGCTGCCGGAAATCGACGGTCTGGAAACCTTGAAGCAGATGCGCGAAAACGGCAACGATTCGGCGGTCGTGATGATTTCCGGTCACGGCAACATCGAAACCGCCGTCAACGCGACGAAGCTCGGCGCGTTCGATTTTATCGAAAAGCCGCTGTCAATCGAAAAAACGATTCTCACCGTCCGCAACGCGATTCGCACGAAAGAGCTGGAAAGATTAAACGCGCAGCTTGCCGAAACTCTCAGTCAGGAATACGCGATGATTGGCGATTCGGTCGCGATGCGCGCCCTGCGAAAGCAGATTGCGATTGTCGCGCCGACCGACGGCAGAGTTTTGATTTCCGGCGAATCCGGAACGGGAAAAGAGCTGGTCGCGCGCGCCATTCACGCGCAGTCGAAGCGAAAAAACGCCCCGTTCGTCGAGATAAATTCCGCTGCGATTCCCGAAGAACTGGTCGAATCGGAGCTTTTCGGGCACGTCAAGGGCGCGTTTTCCGGCGCGGCGGCGGCGAAAAAAGGGAAGTTCGAGGTCGCCGACGGCGGCACGCTGTTTCTGGACGAAATCGGCGATATGTCGCCGCGCGTGCAGGCGAAGATGCTGCGCGTGCTGGAAGAACAGCGTTTCGAGCCGATAGGCAGCAATACGCCCGTGCGCGTCGATGTCCGCGTCATCAGCGCGACGAATAAAAACCTTGACGAGCTAATCGAAAGCGGCACTTTCCGCGCCGATTTGTTTTTTCGCCTGAACGTGATTCCGTTTCAGATTCCGCCTTTGCGCGAGCGTTTAGAGGACATTCCGGCGCTGGTCGAGCATTTTAACCGCAGATTTTCCGCCTCTTACGGCAAACGCCCGAAAATCTTTACCGAGAGCGCGATTGAGGCTTTGCAGAATTACGCGTGGCTCGGCAACGTCCGCGAGCTGAAAAACACAATCGAGCGCGTCGTGATTATGAACTCGAAAAAACAGATTTCCGCCGACGATTTGCCGATGATGTCCGACGAAAAGCCGCCCGCGTCGAGCTATCGTTTCCCGTCCTTCAGGGAAGCGACCGACGCCTACCAGCGCGAATTCATCCAGCGAAAATTAGCCGAAGCCGAGGGCAACATCTCGAAAGCCGCCGAGCTGATGGGCGTCGACCGCAGTCATTTGCACCGGCGCATAAAGACGCTCGGAATCGTGACGAAAGGTAGTTAGTGCAAAATGTAAAATGCAAAGTGCAAAATGAAGGAAGATTGCTTATTCATCTGTATTAATTGAATGCAAATATGCCGTTTTCAAGCAGGAAAATCGCGTCAACTAGTTAGTAAATCCAAAATACTAACTAGTTGACGCGATTTACTAACCAGTTGACGCGATTTATTAACTATCAAACCTGATTTACTAGTTAGTAAATCAGGTTTACTAACTAGTTGACGCGATTTACTAACTATCAAACGCCGTCTACTAACTATCAAACGCGGTTCAGTAGTTAACAAACGCCGTTTGTTAACTTTCAAACGGCGTTTACGGGCTTTTGGAAATCATTTTGCGCTGCGCGTTTTGAGTTAATCGCGTTTTTCCCTGAGAATTCGCCACGCCAGGATGCCGCCGACGATTCCGCCAGCCGTCAATAAAACTCCTCTTTTCGCTCTCGGGCTGGTCTGCATCCACGTGTAAGTGTCGGTTTTTATCTGCTCGTCGGAAAAATTTCCTTCGACCTTGTCGTAGCCGGAAATCGGCTCGAAAAGATTATCGCGAAATTGTTCGGGCGAATCCTTTTCTCCGGCGTCCTGACCGGGAAAGCCGACCGCCGCCGTGAAAAAATCAGACGCCGCGGGCGAGATTCTTTCGGCGAAGACGACGCCCGCGCCCGCGCCGCCCGCGATGATGTGGCGAATTGGGTTTTCGGCGGCGTAGAGAATCGCGTCGGCGACGATTTGCGGGTGATAAATCGGCGGCACGGGACGCATCTTGAACGGCATCTTGTTGCGCCCCTTCTCGTAAATCGGCGTATTTATGGCGTGCGGCATAATTTCCGTGACCGAGACGGGAATTTCCTCGTGCGCTAATTCCAGCCGCAGGGCTTGCAGGAAGCCTTTCATCCCGTGCTTCGACGCGCCGTAAGCGGATTGGAAGGGAACGGCGCGATAAGATTCGACGCTCGAAATGTGAATCAGCGCGCCGCCGTGTTTTTTCAGAAACGGCAAAGCGGCTTTCGCGCCGTAAATCTGCCCGAGCAGGTTGACCTCGAAAATGCGGCGGTATTCTTCCGGGTCGGTCTTTTCGACCGTGGCGAAAAGAAAAACGGCGGCGGCGTGAATCCAGGTGTCGATGCGCCCGTAGCGCTCGACGCATTTTTCCGCGACCTCCGTGACCTGCCCGAAATCGGCTGTGTCCGCCACGACGTAGAACGCCTCGCCGCCCGCCGCCTCGATTTCCTCGACCAGCGTTCGCAAGCCTTCCTCGCTGCGCGCGGCGGCGCAGATTTTCGCGCCGCGTTTCGCCATCTCAAGCGCCGTCAGCCTGCCGATGCCGCTCGACGCGCCGAAAACGACGGCGACCTGCACTCCAATTGGTTTTAGCGTGATTTTCAATTTGCACCTTCCCTTTGCCTGTCAAATGATGTGGGATTTGGGATTTGGGATTTGGGATTGGTCG
>JALZHR010000187.1 GCA_030860665.1 Acidobacteriota bacterium | reverse complement strand
TGTCGTTGGTCGCGCGGAACTGGATGCGAACCGTCTGACCTTTGTAAGCCGACAGGTTGAGCGACTTCTGCGAATAAACTCCGGCTGTGCCTTTGTTTAGGTTGCTGTAGGTCGCCGCCGTCGAAAGCAGCGTTCCCGCCGTGTTGCGGACTTCGACAAACAAGCGGTCATACTGCGTCGTCGTGGTCGTTTCGTTTGACGAAACGTTGAGCCAGAACGTCAGAGTTCCGGTCGCGGTCGAGGGAATCGTCACCTGCTGGTAGGACTGACCGGTCGTGCTGTTGTTGACGCCGAAGTAGATGTAGCCCGTTCCAGCCTGCGGGTAGTTGCCGCTGGCAACGTAGAAATAGCCCGTTCCCGAGCCGACCCACGGCGAAGCGCTGCCTTCAAATCCGCCGTTCGTCAGCAATTCCGTGCCGCCGCCGGGTGTCGGAGTCGGCGTGCCGCCGCCCGGACAGGTTCCGACGCCGACCGCGCACCAGGCGGTCGCAATCGTGTTGTATTGCGCGCTGGTCGAGCCGAAAAGGTCGGTCGCCGAGTTGAGCATCGCGGTTCTCGCGCCCGCGAAATTCGTGCTCGAAGTCATATAGACGGTCAGAGCGCGATACCAGATTTTCGCCGCGTCGTTCGGACCCATTCCGGTCACGGCGACGCCGCTGCGGTGATGCGTGCCGCCAGCCGCCGCCAGATAAAAGGCGTGGTTGGCGATGCCCGAATTGATGTGAACGCCGCCCGAATCAGCCGTGCCGGTATAGCGTTCGGCATAATGGTCGGGGTCGTCGTCGGAAGTATAACCGCCGTTTCCGGCTAAGTGCGGGTTGTTCATATAGCGCAGCGCATCACCAGCCGTTCCGGGCGTGTAAGCGTCTTCGCCGATTTTCCAGGTGTCGGCTGAAATCACTCCGCCGTCGGCATACAACTCAACCATCACGCCGAAAACGTCAGACATCGACTCGTTCAGCGCGCCCGACTCGTTTGCGTAGGTCAGGTTAGCCGTGTATTCCGTGATGCCGTGCGTCATTTCGTGACCGCAGATGTCAATCGTCGTCAGCGGCGAGAAGCTGACGCCGTCGCCGTCGCCGTAAGACATCCGGTTGTTATACCAGAAAGCGTTGTTGTAGCGACCGCTGGTGCCGAAGTGAACTCTCGAAGTGATTAAGCTGATTGAGCTGTTCGCCGCCGCCGCCGTTGTGCCGGGACCGCCGCTGCCGTTGATACCGTTGCGACCGTGAACGTTTTTGAAATAGTCGTAGGTTTGCGCCGCGCCGTAATGCGCGTCGACGCCCGCGCGCTGAATCGTCGTGTTCCAGACGTCGTCAGCGTCGGTGTAGCGCGACTGCGTGCCGCCCGTTCCGGTCGTTTCGTCGCCGGTGCTGTTCATATTGAAAGTTCCCATTTTGCGGGTTAAATCTTCCATATAGAACGTGCCGCCGGCAGAACTGGTGTCGATGGTCACCGTGCCCCTGTAGAGCGATGAGCCGGAGCCGGTTTGCAGGTTGTTGTAGGTGAAAACTCTTTCGCCGGTGTGCGCGTCGATAAAATCGACCGGCACAGCCGTTTCTTTCGAGCCGTCGATGCGCGGCGTCTCGATGCGCCACGTCAGGTGGTCGCGCTCCGTGCCGCGATAAATCCAGAGAGCGACTTTCGGTTTTTCGCTTTCCTTCGCCGAGCCGTTATACAGATTGTTGGCGATGGCGATGGCGTCGGCAGCCGAGATGGTCGGCTTGGTGCTGACCGAAATTGCTTCTTTTAAATCATCCGTAACGGTTGAGACTTCGCCGTCGGATTTCAGGTGGACGATGGCTTCGCCTTCCCAGACGGGAACGCCGCCGACCGATTGACGAAAGCGGGTGTGCGCCATTCTTAACTCGTCAATATGGACTTTCTGAACCTCGAATTCATCGGAATTGCCGATGCCGCGCGCGAGTGCGCGCCCGCGCAGAACTTCAGCGCTGATTTGTTTTGCTCTTTCGAGTTCGTCCTGCGAGCCGGTATTGAATACGGTTTTATTTGCGCCGACACGGTTTGCCACTATGCCGAAGATGAGAAGCCCGACGCAAAGCGTCGCGGCTGTAATACCTAAAATTTTTTTCACGCTCTAAATTGCTCCTTAGCCTTAAAATTTGGAAATCGCCGATAGTATCATTATCAAGCCGTATGAAATAAGCGCTAAATGGGCGCGGAGATATAAAGTTTTTCCAAATATGATAGAGAGTAAGCAGACTTGTTTCCGCAAATCGTCGGTGTATTACAAAAACAAGAAGGTGAAAGACACTATAAACGTTCCTTATCCGGGGTGTCAAGGAAGATTGTCGGATAAAAGCGTAAAGCGAGGTGGAAATTCGCGCCGCTTTCGATTCGGGTTTAAAATAACCGGCGATGTCTTTTCTGCAAAAAGCTAAAACCGGCGACGTTTTTTCGTGGAACGAAGTTTCGGAAATTCACCGCATCCGCAACGGCGTTTACCAGCGAGGCGGGCGGCTGATTTCGCTTTTGACCGATTTCGGCAAAATCAACCCGTGTTACCCGGATTTTCACGGCGACTCGCCCGGCACGATTTTCTACACCGGCGCGGGCAGGCGCGGCGACCAGCCGCTCGATTCGTTTAACCGCGCGCTGCTCGACGCGATAAAATCCGGTCACGCCGTCCCGCTTTTTAATAAACTGAAAGTCGGGCGCTGGCAGTTTATGGGCTTCTGGAAAGTGTCGGAAGGAAAATATATTTTTGACCAAAAGCAGGATAGAATGGTCTGGCTGTTTACTTTGCAACGGCAAGAGAGCCGCAGCCGCGAGGAATAAAAATGCTTGAGATAAGAAAAGCCGCCGTAGCGGATAAGACGCGAATCTGGGAAATCATCAAATCGGTCATCTCGACCGGCGACACATACGTTTTCGCTCCCGATTCATCAAGAAAAAAAATGCTCGCCTACTGGTTTGCCGCCGACAAGAAAACCTACGTCGCGCTCTGGGAAAACGAAATCGTCGGCACGTTTTATCTGAAAGACAATCAGCCGGATTTAGGCTCGCACGTCGCCAACGCCGGTTATATGGTCGCGCCGGAAGCGAAAGGCAAACGCGTCGGGCGCGCGATGGCTGAGTTTTCGCTTGACGAAGCGAAAAAACTCGGTTATCAGGCGATGCAGTTTAATTTCGTCGTGAAAAGCAACGAGATTGCGGTAAAATTATGGCTGGATTTAGGTTTCGAAATCATCGGCGAGATTCCCGAAGCATTTAATCACGCGGAACTCGGATTGACCAATGCTTATTTAATGTATCGAAAATTATAATTTGAGTGTTTTACTTAACCTTATTACTTTATGACCATTGACGAACAGCTTTCATACTTATAGAAGGGCGCGGTCGACGTT
>JALZHR010000149.1 GCA_030860665.1 Acidobacteriota bacterium | reverse complement strand
TTCCTGCGCCAGCTGGTCGCGGATGAAAAAGGTCGAGTCAATCAATTCGATTCCGTCTTTGGCAAGCTCGGCGGCGACCGCGCCGATAAGTGAATCGGTATTTCGCTGCTGCAAGCCGAAAAGCATTTTCAGCATACGCAAATCGGGCAGCGCGCCGGAAAAAATCTGCACGTGTTTGACCTGTCCAGCCATTATGGCGCGTGTCACGCCTTCTTTTTTGAAAAAGGAAATCATCTTGCCGAGCTGCCCGATGCCGACCCAGACGACTTTTTCGGCGACTTCTTCGATGCGCTTATCGGTTTCTTCGCGGATGGCGACGACGGACAGAGACGCGCCCTGTTTTCTTGCGCCTTCGATAACCAGAAAGGGAAATTTACCGTTGCCTGCAATTAAACCGTATTTCATTAACCTAACTTACTTGACGACGCCTCTCCGCGAAGTTTCGATAAAATCGACGAGCAAATCGACTTCCGGGCAATCCCTGATTTCTTCCCTGATGCGCTCGACCGCCTGCGTGGTGTTCAGCTTTGATGAAAGCAGCAGGTGATAAGCGTGATGCAGCTTTTCGATGGTTTCTCTGGAATAGCCGCGCCGCCGCATTCCGACGCGGTTTAAACCGTAGCACTTGGCGTGATTTCCCTGCGAGATTGCAAAAGGCAGCGCGTCCTTAACGACGACCGAATAACCGCCGACGAAGGCTTCGCGCCCGACGCGGCAGAACTGGTGAACGCCGGAATAAGCGCCGACGTTGGCGCGGTCTTCAATCGTCACGTGTCCGGCTAAGGTCGCGGCGTTTGCCATAATCACTTCGTTGCCGATGCGGCAATCGTGCGCGACGTGCGCCTGCGCCATCAGCAGATTGTCGTCGCCGATTTCGGTAACGCCGCCGCCGCCAGCCGTGCCGCGATGAATCGTGACGAACTCGCGAATATTATTGTTTTTCCCGATGCGCGTCTCGGTCGCCTCGCCCGCGTATTTCAAATCCTGCGGCGCAAGCCCGATGGAAACAAACGGAAAAACGCGCGTCCGGCTGCCGATAGAAGTTTTTCCGTCGATGACGACGTGCGATTCCAGGTGAACCCCGTCGCCTAAAACGACCTCGTCGCCAACGACGGAAAACGCTCCGATATAGCAATCGTCGCCGATAACAGCCCGCGGGCTGACGATTGCGGTTTGATGAATAAAAGTCATAAATTCAATTACGAATTACAAATTACGAATTACGAATGAAGGAGATATTCTTTCAATTCGTAATTCGTAATTTGTAATTCGTAATTCTATCCTCTCTCGGCAATCACGGACATAATTTCGGCTTCCGCCGCGAGCTGCCCGTCGACGCGCGCCAGCCCTCGCATTTTCTGCACGCGGTTGCCCATTCTGAGCGGGACGACTTCGAGCGTCAGCGTATCGCCCGGCACGACGGGACGACGAAAACGCGCCGCTTCGATGCCGCTGAAGAACGGAATTTTTTGGTCGCGGTCTTCAAATTCGCGCAGGGCGAGAATCGCGCCGACCTGCGCCAGCGCCTCGATAATCAAAACGCCCGGCATCACGGGCGCTTCCGGAAAATGCCCGCGAAAAAAATATTCGTTGATGGTGACTTGCTTAATACCGACGATGCGCTCGCGCGGAACGAGCTCGATGATTTTATCGACAAGCAGAAACGGGTAGCGATGCGGCAGGATTTCCTGAATTGCCCGCGAATCAAGAACGGTCATAAGAAAACTAGGATACAAAATACAGAAATCAGAAGCCAGCCGCGAGCGCGCAACTAACTTCTGATTTCTGATTTTCCGAACTGAAAAAGCGCGCCGCCTGACATAACACCCGGCTGCGCCGCTAAGTTACGGTCTCGGCGTGGTCGGCGTGGTGACGGCAGTCGTCGCCGGGCGCGCGTTGTAGAACACGATGAATTCTTTGGTAACGTCGATTTTGGCTTCGTCCCAGCCGAGAATGATTCCGGCGTTATCCAGCTTGGCGGCGTCCAGCACTAAGCCGTAGCCTTTCTGCTTGGTGAAATCGCCGATGGCTTTCACGATGTCCTGCATAACCGGACCCATCACGATTGCCTGGCGGCGTTCAAACTTGAGCTTGGCGTCTTCCTGCTTGCGCTTGAATTCGACCTGAAGATTCTGGATTTCATCAAGCTTCGATTGCAGCGTTTCCTGTTTGATGGGGCTGTTCGGTTTCTGCGCTTCGACATACAAATCATTGTACTGTTTTTGCAGAGTCTGCAGCCTGGTCTGCATCGTCTGCAATTCGGTAAAAGCCGGTTTGAATTCACCGTCAAGCGCCGTCATCGCGTTTACATATCTGGTGATTCCCGCTTTCGTGTCATCGAACATAGCGGTGTTAATCGTTACGATTCTGCCTGCTCCTACGGGCTGCGTCGGTGTCGTCGTCTGGGCGAAAGCCGAGACGGTAAAAAGTACTGCCGCAAAGAATAAGCTGACGGCAACTGAACGGAATGTTTTCATGATTTTTTATAATACTCCTTAAATCTCTCTGTCTGGTAGAAAAGGCTGGTCAAATTTTTGACTTTACCATTTGAAACTGATTTTCCCAAAATTGTTGCTTGTATTTTCCCAAAAACTTTAAAAAGTTCTTCCGACCGAGAAGCGAAATCCGTTTCGCTTGCCGGGCAGGTAGAAGTTAGGTAATTCCTCGGTAAATCCTATCTTCGCGTTAGGATTGAAGTAATAAATCAGGCGAAACGGAACGTTGACGACTGGAACCTGAATGCGAACCTCGACGCCGACGCTCGAACGAAAATCGCCGAGTTTGGCAAATCGGCTGTCGTCTACCCGGACAAGCTGATTCGTCTGTGCCTCGCCGCGCAGAAAGATTTGTTGCCAGCCGGCTGGAAAAGTAAGCGGACAGGTTGCCGGGAGCTGAGGGTCGCAGTAACGCTGAGCATATTCGCGTCTGGTTACTATTCTTCCGTTTTCGTTGAGAATCAATCCGCCGATAGCCGATGGTTGAAACTGCGTATTATTTCGCAGGAAAACGAAATTCAGCGAATTAAAAGCTCCCAAAAACGGCTGGTCAGCCAGAAAGTTGCTGTTAATGACCTGCGTATTGCCTTTGCGCAGATTGAAGACCGATCCGATGTCGGCAAAAGCCGCCAGAGAAACCGGACCGAAAATCGGGATGCGATATTCGAAATTTCCCAGAAGCTGCGTATCGCCGCCGATGTAGGTAAAGCTGCGCGTCAGAAGACCGGGATTCGAGCCCCCTGCGCCGGTAAACGTTCCGATCGAGGCAAGTTCCGCCACACGCTCCGGCGACAGCCCGGTAACCGGCGTCGGTGTTCCCGAAAAATTGGTCGCCAGCACCACGTTTCGCGACGTGATATAAGTATCGACCGGCGCAATCGGACCGATGGCGCGCACGTTATAGCCGCGCAAATCGAATTCGCTGCCGAGGAAATAACGCTCGGTAAAGGGCACGCCGTTGACGAAAGCCAGCGAGTTGGCTTCGTTGACCGCGTTGCTGACCGACCACGCGCCGATGGTTCCCGCCTGAATGCGGAAGCCGAAAACCTCGGCATTCGGCGACCGTTTGCGGCGGATGGGAATAAACTGCGTGTAAGTTATATTCGGCTGATACGTGCGCACGTCGCCGCCCAATCCGGCAAAGCCGACGCTGGCTGCAATCTGTGTTCCGCGCAGGGTATCGATTCCGTTCGGCGAAGGCTGGCGCGAATCGTAGACGAAGCTCGGCGTGATGCGGCTGGTCGTGATATTCGGCTGGCGAAAGACGACCGGAATTTCCGTCGCCTCGTTGCCTTCCTGGTTAACGGGCGGGTCGGTGATGGTCGTCGCCGAAAACTGGTATGTCAGACCGACGCGCGAAAACTGCGAAAATCTGCGCTTCGGCAAAAATTCCGAAAGCGGCGCGGTGGCGAAAACCGACGCGCCGTAGGTCGTCTGCGTAAACAGGTTGTCCTCATCCGTGACGACCGTGCCGAACGGGTTGGTCGCGTCAAAAAATAAATCCTGATTCTGCGACAGGAACGTGCC
>JALZHR010000147.1 GCA_030860665.1 Acidobacteriota bacterium | reverse complement strand
CTGCCACGGCGATTGCAGCCCGGCGGCGGTCGTGGCGATGATGACGACCGTCAAAGGTCCGAGCAGCGGGATAAATTCCAGCACCCCGGCGACGATGCCGAGCAGCAGGGCGTAGTTGATGCCGATAATATAAAATCCGACGGTGCAGATAAAGCCGATGAGAACGCAGGAAATCAACTGCGCGCGCGTGTATGCCGCCAGCGTCTGGTTGACGTCGTAGATGACCGATTCGATTCGCGCGCGCCAGCGCCCGCTCGGAAAAAGCCGCAAAAAAGAAATGCGGAAAAAGTTTGCGTCTTTCAGGAAAAAGAAACCGAGCACCGGAACCAGAATCAGCCACGGCAGATACGAAGCCAGAGCTATCAGAAAATTCGTCACCTGCGTGCCGACGTCGGCAGCCAAGCCGCTGGATTTTTCCCTGATTTGCTTTTGAACTTCTTCCGGCACGCGGTAACGCTCGAAACGAGTGCTGATGTCCGTAAACCAGGCTTCAATCGAGCTGGTGTAAACCGGCAGATTCGTGCTCAATTGCCGCGCCTGCTCGTTGACGCGCGGCGCGAGCGCGGCAATCGCAATGCCGAGAATCGAAAAAACGACCAGGTAGGCGATGGCAATCGCCAGCGGGCGCGGCATCAATCTTTCGCGTTGTCGCTCTTCAAACGGCTGCCGAATCAGCTTGACCAGCGGCTCGATCAGGTAAGCGAAAAAGATTGCCAAAATGAGCATAAAAACCAGAAACGTCAGCGACCTGATGATGCCCTTGGCGAAATCCCAGACGGACAAAATCAAAAGCGTGATGACGACGACGCGAACCACCGAAAGCACCGGCGGCGACGAAGGGTCGAGAAAAACCCTGCGCGCCGACAATCTCATTTCGCGGACTTTCTTTTCTGCCACAATCTTTCTCCTTGTTTCGGTTAGCGTTTAACGTTCGAGCTTACTTCCATTCATTGCTCGCCTTTGAATTCGCTTTGATTCAGCGTTTGAATTCACTTTGATTCAGCGTTTGAATTCGCTTTATTGCCCGCATTTGAATTTGCCGCTTCGGGCTTCGCCGCTTCTTCTGCCGCCGTCGTTGTCGCCGGCGCTTCGGATAAATCCTCGACGTTGAAGCGTTTTTTCAAAGCGTCCAGCATTTCCGGCGGAAATTGATAATTTGAACCGGCAATCGCCGCTCTCGCGTCGTCGGTCAGAACCCACTGGTTCGTCTCGACCGGCGAATTCGCCCGCAGGTATTTGCGGTCTTCGGCGTCGAGCGCCGCGCCGTCTTTGCGCCGGAAAACGTAAATGAAGCCGAACGCGCCTTTCCGAACGTATTCCAGCTTTTCGGAAAAATCGTCTTTCGCTTCCTTAACTTCCGGCGTCGGTGTCGGCGTCGGTGTCGGCTGAAGCTTCCCGACCGGCGTGACGGCGCTCTGACACGCGGCGGAAAGAAAAAGACCGCCGACCAGCAGGCAAAAGCCGCAGACCTTTGATTTAAAGCTGAAAATAAATCCGTATTCGCTCGTGTTCATTAAATTGTCACCCGGCTGTTTTATTTTTCTTCCTCTTCCGCCGCATTCCGGTTTGCCGCGTTGACAGCCTTCGCCGCGTTTTCCTCTTCTTCCAGCTGTCTCAGTTCTTCTTCGGTCGACTCATCATTCGCGCCGTTTTCGCTGTCGCCGCCGCCGTTCTCGTCGTCGATTTTCGACGCGTCGGGCGGCTCGCCTTTCTCGTCGCGGATTTTCAGGATATACGCTTCGTCGTCCTCATAAGCCATCTCGAACCAGCCGCTGTCGAGCGCCTTGGCGAGAAAGTCCGTGTTCTCCTTGGCGTCGGAAAAGACGTAGCGCGCGCCGAATTTTTCGCGAATCACCGGACCGGGGTCGTCAATCTTCGCGCCCGTGATGTCGCCTATCAGCTTCGACAGCTCCGGGTTCTGCGAATACAGGTAATTCGGGTCGAGACCGTAAACGTAGCGGTGCTTCGTGTCAAAGAAAAACAGCTTCGGAAAATCGTCCCAGTTGCAGTTAAAGATTATCTCGTCTTCCGGTATGTTCGCCATCATCCATTCGGCGGCGCGCCGGTATTTATCGTGCGGCTCGTTTTCGCGGATGTCTTCCATCACGCCGCGATGGTCGAATTTAAAGCCCCACCAGTCGATATGAGCGCCGCGAAAATTAAAAATCATCAAAATGAACAGCAGAGTGCAGAGAAGCGCGGCGATTCCGTTTTTGATTTTGTCGTAATGCTCCTCGCGCTCGCTCTTTTTCTTGTCCAGATAAGGCTCGATGTCTTTTTTGAATTCTTCCGGCAGCTGCAAAACGTTCGGCGCAAGAAACGCCTGCCAGCTAAAGGCGGCGAACAAAATCGCGAAGGGCGGAAAATATTCGGCGAAACGCTTCGAGCGAAACTGCGAGGCGAGCAGAACGGTGACGAAGACCAGAAAAAACGTCGCCCTTTCGGGCAGTTTCCCGTTTCTCGGCATAAACAGGATGTAGCCGAGCAGCATCGCGCCGAGCGCAATCGGAAAATGCGTCAGCAAATCCTGTCCCGAATACGGATACCACTCGCCGCCGACCGCGACGACGAAATCGCTGCCGACCTTTACCTTCGTGACCAGATGCTCCCAGAAAAGCGTCAGATTGCTCGGAAAATACGGGTTGATGATGTTGCCGAGAAGCATTCCGCCGCCCGTGTAGGCGAGCGGTTTCCATTCCAGCTTTCGCTCGTTCCAGCCGATAATCGCCGCCCAGATGACCGCCGCGATAAACAAAAGCGGAAACAGGCTGTAAGTCCAGACGAACAGGAACATTAAAGGCAGCAGCCAGACGTATTTTCGCTCGAACAAAAGATAAATTCCGATAATCGTGATGATAATCGTCAAAGGCGGCGCTTTCGCCATATTCATCCGGTAGAAAAACGGGTTGGCGCAGGTCAAAAGCGCGGCGAGCCAGACCAGCAGGTAATTCACACGGTAGTAAAAAAGCAGCCAGTAGACCGAAAAAATCGCCAGACCGGCATAGAAAACCGTCGCCACCTTCGCCGCCGTCACCGGCTCGAAAACCCAGAGGAAAGGAATCTGCAAAAGGTGAAACAGAAAATGATGGTCGTTGTAATCCTGCGGGTTGAGCACGGTCAGGGGCAGCCATTTAAACTCGGGCAGCCAGCCGCCGCTCTTAAAGCTCTCCCACAGCAGCGAGCTCCAGCGGATGTGATAATAACCGTCCCAGTCGCCGCAGCAAACCGCTTCGGTTTCCCGCTGCAAAACAATCATCACCATAAAAATGGCGCAGAAGCCGAAAACCAGGTAAACCCACCGCACCGCTTCATCCGTGCCGAGCCATTCGCTCCACGATTGCCTCGCGGCAGCGGCGGCGGCGGCGGTCGCCGTTTCGGGCGGCTTTTCCCCGACCGGCGTATTTTCCGTTTGTATTTCTTCCATTTTCGATAAAAAAAGAACGTGTAATATCTGGATTAATCTTAGAAAAAATATCACGAAACCGCGCCGAACGGCTAATCACGCTTCGCTCAATTAAGAATTAAGAATTAAGAATTAAGAATTGATTTGATTTTTGACCTTCGACCTTTGATTTTTGAAGATTGAGCGAAAATCAAAGGGCGAAAATCAAAGGTCAAAGGTCATTTCCCGCAATTCGCAATTCGTAATTGAAATCCCGATTTGCCATTCTCAACCTGCAAATCTACAATCGAAAATTCAACTATGTATCCGCAAGGCAACCTGTTTATTCCCGCGCCGCACGGGCGGCTCGAAGCGATTCTGAAAGAACCGGACGGCGCGGCGGCGCGAGGCGCGGCGCTCGTCGCACACCCGCATCCGCTGGGCGGCGGCACGATGCACAACAAGGTCGTTTACCGCGCCGCCGCCGGACTGCTCGAAGCCGGTCTGGCGACGCTGCGGTTCAACTTTCGCGGCGTCGGGCTTTCGACCGGCGAGCACGACGAAGGACGCGGCGAAAAGGACGATATTCGCACCGGGCTGGATTATCTGGCGGAAAATTACCCGCAACATCAGCAGGAAATCACGTTTGCCGGGTTCTCGTTCGGCTCGCGCTTCGGCATCGAAACCGTCCTGGCGGACGACCGGGTTCCGCGTCTCATCAGCATCGGAACGCCGGTCGATAAATACGACTATTCGTTTCTGCTGGAATGCCGGAAGCCGATTCTTTTCGTTCACGGCGACGCGGACGAATTCGGCTCGGTCGAAAGCCTGCGGAAACTTTACGACCGGCTGGAATGCGAAAAAGAGCTGGTTATTTTTGAAAACTGCGGGCATTTTTTCGACCGGCATCTGAACGAGCTGAAAAACGCCGTCCGCGACTGGACGCTGGAGAGAATTTAACGCAGAGACGCAGAGAAGCAAGAGCGCAGGCGAACAAAAGATAAACAAAAACCTATGCTCTTTGCCTTCTATTTCATTTTCTTTGCGTCTCTGCTTCGCTGCGCCTTTGCGTTAAAATCTGCGCCCCGACGTTGAAAATTTTATGGAAAACGAACAATCCGAAAATAAAACTCCGCTAATCGATAAAGTCCGCGACGCGGCGATTCGCCTGACGATGATGCCGCGCGACACGAACGCGCACGGCACGGTCTTCGGCGGCATTATCCTGAGCTACATCGACGTCGCGGGCGGCGTCGAAGCCGTGCGTCATACGGGACACGACCGCTTCGTCACGGTCGCGATGAAGGAAGTGTTTTTTCTCGAACCGGTTTTTATCGGCGATTTGGTCAGCTTTTATGCCGAAACCATTAAGGTCGGAAAAACTTCCATCACCGTCCACGTCGCCGTCGAAGCCGAACGCTTCGGCTCACACGGTCAAAGCGTCCGCGTTACCGAAGCCGACGTCACCTACGTCGCGATTAACCAATACCGCGAAAAAGTCATAATCGGGAAGTAGAGTTGCAGATAGTTGCAGATAGTTGCAGACAGTTGCAGATAGTTATGGCGAAGTTCAGCAGGTTTGAGGAAATTCAGGCGTGGCAGAAGGCTTACGGACGTGACTTTGCAGATTTATAAAATTACGGCGGCGAGTGATTTTGCTAAAGATTTCGGTCTGAGAGACCAGATTCGGCGCGCGGCGGTTTCGATTATGGCGAACATCGCGGAAGGTCACGGGCGCAGAACAAACATCGAGTTCGCAAACTTCTTAAACGTTGCTCGCGGCTCGGTTGCCGAAGTACAATCGCATCTTTATGTCGCTCTCGGCTTAAATTATATTAATCAAAAAGATTTCGACGAGCTTTACCAAAAACTAACCGAAATTTCCCGAATGACTCTATCGTTAGCCCAATACTTACGAACCACAGACAAATAACTACCCGCAACTACCCGCAACTATCTGCAACTTCCTAGAACTTTCTGCAACTACCTGCAACTATCCGCAACTTCCTGTAAACTTTTCTTATGCCGACCTGGAAACTGGAAATCGAATACGAAGGAACGCGTTATCGCGGCTGGCAGATTCAGCATAACGCGAAGACCGTGCAGGGCGAATTGATGACGGCGGCGCGGCAGCTTTTCGCCGCGCGCGTCGAAATCGGCGGCTCGGGCAGAACCGACGCGGGCGTTCACGCCGTCCGGCAAATCGCGCATCTGAAAGCGCCCGACCTGAAAACGAACGTCACGCCGCGCCAGATTCAGCACGGCTTTAACGACCTTTTGCCGCACGACATCAACATTTTAAAAGTCTCGAACGCGCCGGAAAATTTTCACGCCCGCCACGATGCGGTCGCGCGCTATTACCTGTATCAGATTTCGACGCGCCGGACGGCTTTCGGCAAAAACTACGTCTGGTGGATTAAGGACAAGCTCGACGTCGCGGAAATGCAGGCAGCCGCCGCGCTGCTCGCCGGCAGGCACGATTTTCGCTCTTTCTCGGAAGCCGAAGAAGAAAAGGGAAAAGAAAAATCGACGCTGGTCGCGGTCGAGCGCGCCGAAATATTCACGGACGGAGATTTGATTTGCTTTCGCATCGGCGCGAGCCATTTTTTGTGGAAAATGGTCAGAAGAATCGTCGGTATGCTGGCGGAAATCGGGCGCGGAAATCTTTCGACGGACGAATTTCGCCGTCTTTTAAAATCTCATTCCAACGCGCCCGCGAAATTTACCGCGCCGCCTTCGGGCTTGTTTCTGGAAAAGGTTCTGTATCAAGGCGACGCGCCGCCGACGCAGGCGAGGGCGATTTTTCCGGTTTAGCTTTTTCTCTGGCGATTTTGCGCATTTTTTTCAGAATGTCGAATTTAATCTCGCGGGTCGAATTTTCAATCGTGCCTAAACCTCTGTTTTTATCCGGATAGTTATCGCTCCAATTCAGAAAAACAACCTTTTCGCCCAAAAGATATTTTTTCGGATAATCCATATCCATACTCGCGTAAAACTCTATGGTTTTTCCGCTGATTCCGCCTTTAAAAACTTCCTTTAATTCGGCTTTTAAGCGATAAAGGCAATAGCCCGTGCCTTTATCGCTTTCACAGCCGTTGTCGCCGCCGCCGAGAAAATCTTCGAGCTTTCGCTCTTTCACATCGACATAAGCGACAACGTCAACTTGTCTGAAATCGGACTCGAGAAACGAGAGCCGGTAAAATCCGGCTCGGCTCTCGTCGGAAAGCTCTATTTTCGGCTTTTCGCGCGGCGCGTCCGGTTTGCTTTGCTGGCTCGGAGCAATTTGCGCGACGCTCAAAAATAAAATTATCAGAATAAATGTCGAAACGGTTTTCAGCATAATTTAAACTTTCTCCGATTTCCTGCCACTTGCCATTTTCCTCCGATTTATGCCAAAGTCAAGAGATAAGTTTTACAAAATTTTAATGAGCAGGAGTTGGACGAAAAATGCCGAAAATTACTGCGGAAACCGCTCAGGGAACATTGGCTTTTGAGGTCGAGGAAGGACGCAAACTCGTTCTTTGTCTTGAAGATAACGGCGTTGACATTTTGCATCGCTGCGGCGGAAACGCGCGCTGCACGACCTGCCGCGTCGAAGTTCTGGCGGGCGACCCGGGCGAAATCGGCGAGCCGGAAAAAGCCATTCTGGCGACCAAGACCGATTTGAACGACCACACGCGCCTGTCGTGCCAGGTGCGCGTCATTGACGACCTGCACGTAAAAGTCGTCAATCAAGCCAGCGTCAAGGGAATGGATGCCGGAACGCGCCCGGTCGAATAATTTTATTTTTTATTGAATCAAGCGAGGAGAAAAGGGAAAATGTTTGA
>JALZHR010000142.1 GCA_030860665.1 Acidobacteriota bacterium | reverse complement strand
CCGCGCGACAGGACGGTTTCGACTTTGCCTTTCACGCGCCAGCCTTCGTAGGTCGAATAATCCACGTTCATGTGCTCGTTCTCAACGCCGAAAGCGTGTTCTTTTTCCGGGTCGAAAATCACGATGTCGGCGTCAGAGCCGACGGCAATCGTGCCTTTTTTCGGAAACAAGCCGAACATTTTCGCGGCGGCGGTCGAGGTCAGTTCGACAAAGCGATTCAGCGAAATCCGGTTTTCGACGACGCCGCCGTTGTAAATCAGCGACATCCGGTTTTCGACGCCGGGCGCGCCGTTCGGAATTTTCGAGAAATCGTGTTTGCCCAGCTCCTTCTGCTCTTTCATACAAAACGGGCAATGGTCGGTCGAGATGACCTGCAAATCGTCCATTTTCAAGCCTTTCCACAATTCCTGCTGATTCCATTTCTCGCGCAGCGGCGGCGTCATAACGAATTTTGCTCCCTCGAAATCTTCGCCGTAATCTTCGATTGAATGAAAAAGATACTGCGGGCAGGTTTCGGCGAAGGCTGGAATTCCCCGGTCGCGCGCCTCGCGCACCTGATTCAGGGCGTCGGCACACGACAAATGGACGATGTAGACGGGCGATTCAGCCATTTCGGCAATCGCGATAGCGCGATGCACGCCTTCGGCTTCGGCAATCGTCGGGCGCGTTAAAGCGTGATATTTCGGCGCGGTTCTGCCCTGTTCGAGCGCGCGCTTGATGATTTCGTTTATCACGATGCCGTTTTCGGCGTGCATACAAATTAAGCCGCCGCGAGCGCCAGCCGCGCTCATTGCGCGAAAAATCGTCGCGTCGTCCGCCAGAAAAACGCCCGGATAAGCCATAAATAATTTAAAGCTCGTCACGCCCTCGTCCATCACGGTGTAAAGCTCTTCCGTGTTTTTGTCTTTAAACTCGGTCGTGATGAGATGAAACCCGTAATCAATCGCGCATTTTCCTTCAGCTTTTTTGTGCCAGTTATCGACGCCCTGAAGCAGCGCTTCGCCCTTATTCTGCACCGCGAAATCGATAATCGTCGTCGTCCCGCCGAACGCCGCCGCGCGCGTGCCGGTAAAGAAATCGTCCGACGACTGCGTTCCGCCGAACGGCAATTCCATATGCGTGTGCGGGTCGATTCCGCCCGGAATCACGAGTTTACCGGAAGCGTCGATGACAACATCGGCTTCCATTTCCAGTTTCGCGCCGATTACCGAAATCGTTTCGTCTTCGATTAAAATATCCGCTTTGTAATCGTCAACCGCCGTGACGATGCGACCGCTTTTGATTAGTGTTTTCATAATTTTTAACTTCGCCAGGATTCGGATTCTTGTGCGATTTCCCAAAACCCATTTTTGTTAGCCAACAAAAAGTATTTTCCTTTTGAACATAATGGCTCACATACATCAATGAATATCAATACCGCTTGTCTTCCGTCGTCGCTAAAACCTACTCGTGAAAAAGCGTAATATCCGGAAGGCTTTAAATTCTTTTTCTCGAAATCGGCTTTAGTAGTTATCGGATACTCGAAACCTGTTTGTAAATTGCCTTCAATTTTCGTTCGAGATGCGTTCATTTTTATAAAGTTATCGAAAGTATCATTTTGTAGTTCTGAAAGGATTTGTTTTAAGCCGCCCGCGGCGATTTCTCCAAATATTCCAGCCATCGATTCGTTAATTACAACAGTTTCTTTTGGTCTATCGCCTAAAATAGTTTTGTAAATCTCAAACTCTTGGGTAGTTAATCGATTAGTTTCACGTGTTTGACAGCTCAAGCCAATTGCAAGCGAAAGGAAAACAAGAATTGTAAAAATTACTTTCATATAAACAAATTAAGTCTAATCAACGCCACGCGCGATGCGCCCGTTTTTGATTAGTGTTTTCATAATTTTCCGATGATGGATTTTCCCTTTTCGCCGCGCGAGCGGCGGTATCATTTTCTCTGCCCGATTCGTCGCTGCGCGCCGCCGTATTGCAGATGCCAGACGTCGATATGGTCGGTTTTGAAATTGGGATTGACAGCCTTGCGAACGAGCCAATCGTCGCCGCTCTCGCCTTTGAGCAAAACAATTCCCGCGCCGCCCTGAAGCTTCATTTCTTTCTCGGTTGCTTCGCGCCAGCTGCCTTTGATAATGGGGTCGTTTAAGCCCGGTTTCCAGGTGTATGTCTTGTCTTTGTTAATCGTCAGAAAAGCGGCTTTTCCGCCGACGGAACCGTAGCGTCCAATTGCAACAATCGTCATATTCCACGTTCCCATCAGCCAGCTTTGCGGAGTCGGCGCGCCGTAGTTATACTCGATAGCCGACTTAATATCGTAAGTAGTGTCGTTGCCTCCGACCTGAGAAATCTGGTGAAGTTCGGTATAGGGCAAGCGGAAATCAACGCCGCGCCGTTTAATCATTTCCACCAGTTCTTTTGAAACTTCCGTTTTTTTCGGATGAGGACCGTCCGTGCCGATTCGCGTTTTTAGATACTCAATAATTTCCGCCTTTGTCATCAAGCCTTTACCGTCGTTTTTTGAAGCGGCAACGGTGGTAGTTTTATTATCGGGCTTCTCATTCTCATCCGTATTTGCCGGCGCGGTTTTGATTGCGCCCGAACCGAGCGGTCGAATTTTCTCCCAGCTCGAAGCTGTTTGAAAACCTTGCTTATTCCATTGGTCGGGCTTTTGCCGAATAATCGGCTGTGAGCCATCGTAAGTTTTACCCACAAAAACGCCTTCTTCCCAGACTTCTTCGGGATAAGTCGCAGCCAGATACTCAATTTTCTCGCCCGGTTTGTAGTCCTTCTTTTGTGCAGACGCCTGAGTATCGGCGATAAAAAGCAGAGCGATTGTCATTAATATGAACAATCCGATTCGGTGCAGATTTGTTTGTTTCAGCATTTTTATTTTTCCTGAGTTTCGTTCTTGTCTTCTTCAACGGCTCCGTCCTGTTTCAGCCATCTTTCCTTAAGAATGATTCCTGAATTCGGAGCCTGATGGATTTCCATAAATTCGCCGACCGGAATCATTAAATATTTACGCTCCGCCATCGGATATTCCTTTTCGGCAATCGTCATAAAATATTTCGAGGAAATCCCGCCCTTTTCTTTCCCGCTCGTGATGTCGGACGATTCAATCCGCTTGTTTGTAATCGGAGCGATAATAACTTTCTTTTGTCCGCCGGCAATATCCGCGTCGATTTCCGTATCTTTTTTCTTTATGAATTTATAGAGCGGAATTAAAAGCAAAAGCGGAATTCCGGCTGCCGCAACAAGCTTCAGGATGGATTCCGTCAGATAATCGTAGCTCCAGCGCGAAACAAACAGGAAAAACAAGGAAATCAGAAAAGCCGGGACGGCTACGACCCATAAACAGCCGTTGCCCATTTTTTCACCTTTTAGCTTGGTAATGTCATCAGCCGTCAATTCGGCTAACGTTTCCGATTTCGTCATTGTTTTCTCAACCTACTTATCTTGATACGGCTATTTGTATCCGCATTATTGCCGCGCGTATCGGCTGGAAATCTTCAATCAGCAAATCGCTTATTTCGGCAAAGGCTGCGCCAAAATCCATTCCATCGCCGCGTCGCGTCCAGCCGTGTAGATTTCCCAGACAGGTTCAATTAATTTGTCGGGCACGAGCGCGGGCGTGTCTTTTTCCTGAAATTTATAATATTTCGTCGAATACGCCACTCTCAGACGCGAATTCGGCAGGGTCAGCTCGTCGTTTTCCGAATAATTGTTCGGTTTCGAGCCGCTCGGCTCGCCGACGAGAATCGCGCCGAGTTCCTTTCGCATCTCGATGGAGTTGACCATCGCAGCTGAAATCGTGCCGCGCCCGATTAGCATAAACAGGCTGTTCGGCTGGCGAAAATTCGGGCGGCTTTTTAACTCTCTGAGCAGATGCGAGCGGAATTTTATAAAATCGCCGCCGTTGCTCTGGCGCACGTCGATAATCAACCGTTTGGCTTTGTTTTCGTCAATCAGCCTGAAAGTTTCCGCCGAAACTCGCTTGAAAGTCGCCGCATCCGGGTAGGATTTGAGATTGAGATAAACGGTTTGCGCGTCTTCGGGCAGTGCGGTCGCCCACATCAATTCGTCCGAGCGGCGGCGGTTAAGCGGAACGGTTTTCAAAGTCGAAAGCCATTCGATTTTCGCGTCCGGAGCGACCGCTTCGACGTCCAGAGAAAACCGTTTGCCCTGCGCGTCTTCAAACGTCCAGTTCGCGCGCTTCAAATCGGGCGAGATTTTCAGCGCGTGCAGAACCTCGGCGAGATTCAGCAAGCCCGGGCTTCTGAATCGCAGAAACTGCTCGTTTTCAGCCGGAATCAGAGTGTTTACTCGCGCGACCGCCTCGGCAAGACTCAGCGCGCCGATGCCGGCGACGCGAGCGCCGAGGGCACGCCTGTATTCCGGCGAAGTTCTCAAAACCCGCAAATCCGTGCCGAACCACGATAAGGTTAAAGGGTAGCGATTAAACGTTTTCGGCGGCTCCAAATCGGTGTGGGCGTCGCCGACCAGAGCGATAATCCGCCGGATGCCGACTAAAATTTCGTCTTCCCGCAAATTTGGAATCGCTGCGTCCAGCTCGGCGACGGCTTTTTCAAACTGCTCTTTTGAAACCGTGTGAAAAGCGTTTTCGTGGCGGCGCGGCAATTCGCGGGCGAGGTATTTTAAATCCTCGCGCCACTGGTCTCCGGTGAGCGATGCCGCCCGCATTTCCGGCGATTTCACCTGCTGTTGCTGCTGCTGCTGCTGCGGGCGGATTTCGCCTGCCTGCCAGCAGAAAGCAAACAATAAAATCACCGCCGATGTGATGGACGTTTTTTTCATTTAAATAGAGTTCACTTTATAATTTACGAACACAGAGCAAAGCCCGCGTCGAGCGCCGCGACGAGTTCGTCCACGTGGTCGCGCGTCGAATTGAGCATCAGTCCGGTGCGAATCACGTTGCCGTAAAGACCGCCTTTGCCGATGAGAACGCCCTGCCGCTTGGTTTCCTCAAAGACTTTCAGAAGGGCTTCGGGCGCGGGCTGTTTGGTTTCACGGTCTTTTACCAGCTCGATGCCCTGCATCAAGCCCATTCCGCGCACGTCGCCGATAATTTGGTGTTTTTCCTTTAATTCTTCCAGCCGTCCGCGAAAATAATCGCCGACGACGCGGGCGTTTGTCCGCAAATCTTCTTCTTCGATTAATTTGATGACGGCAAGCCCGGCAGCAGCCGAAACCGGGTTTCCGCCGAAGGTCGAAAACGTCAAGCCGGGAAATTTGTCGGCGACTTCGGCGGTCGCGGTCGTCATTCCGATGGGAACGCCGTTGCCCATTCCTTTGGCGGAAGTGATGATGTCGGGTTTGACGTTCCAGTGCTCGATGCCAAACCATTTGTCGCCGGTTCTGCCCCAGCCGGTCTGCACCTCGTCGGCGATGAAAAGCCCGCCGTGCTGCCGCGTGATTTCTTCGACTCTTTCAAAATAGCCTTTCGGCGGCACGATAAAACCGCCCACGCCCAAAATCGGTTCAGCCATAAACGCCGCGATTTCGCCGGTCGTCGCGGTCATAATCACGTCTTTCACGTCTTCGGCGCAAGCCGCGCCGCAGTTTTCCGGCGTCATTTTGAACGGGCAGCGATAGCAGTAAGGCGCGCGGGCGTGGACGATGCCCGCGACCTGCGCCGGAATCGGTCGCCACGTCGAATGCCCGACCGACGAGAGCGCCGTCGCGCTTCTGCCGGAGTAGCTGTGGCGCAAAACAACGATTTCCTGTCTGCCGGTCGCCAGCTTCGCCGCCAGAACCGCCGTGTCGTCGGCTTCCGTACCGCTAGAAGTGAAAAAGGATTTTTTCAAGTCGCCGGGCGCGATTTCGGCGAGCTTTTCCGCCAAATCGCCCTGCGGCTGGTTTGCGTAAAGCGTCGAAGTGTGCGAGATTTTGTTGACCTGCTCGATAATCGCCGCGTTGACTTTCGGATTCGCGTGACCGACGCTGACCGTCAAAACGCCGCCGAAGCAGTCCAGATAACGATTGCCCGCGTCGTCCCAGACGTATTCGCCCTCGCCTTTCACTAAAGCGAGCGGCTCTTCGTAATAAGTGGCGACCGCCGGAAAAAGAAATTCCTTGTGCTTGCGGACGATTTCCGATTGCTGCTGTTTTTGTTCTGTTGTTGGATTCATTTGAAACTTATAAAGTTACGGGCAGGTTTTCAGCTTTTCCCGTAACCTATCTCCTCAATATCTTCTTTCAAATCTTCGATTGAAATATCAGGATTCAACGTCCTGATTATCTCGTCTGTTAATGGTTTGTGCCGATAAATATATTCCACCGGAGAAATCGGGATTTCCGTCTCGTAGTAATAATCGACGAATTTCTTGTATGTCGAAGGCTGCCCGTCGAAAATGGACAGCAAATCTTCCGAGCCGTCCGCATCTTCCGCTCCTTCGGGGTAGTCAATCTTTCCGGTCTGCCACGATGAATCGGAATATTTGCGCCAGATGCAGAACGTCGTCTCTTCAATCGAAAACGCCGGCTCGGAAAGAAATTCCTTAAACTCACCCGGCACATCTTCCAGAACGCCGCGCCAGATTTTCGGCGGTTCTTCAGCAAAAGGATTCATCGGCGATGCGGGCGCAAAACCTTTTAAAATTGCGCCGTGGACGTTGAACAAAATAAAATACTCGCTGCCGCCGCCGTCTCTCATCGAAGCGAGCGTTTCACCGTCGCCCCATTCTGCGTTGAAGGAATAATACCTGTCTTCCCAATCGGGCGACATAATCGCATCGAGAACGGCTAAAGATTGAGAAAGTCTTTTCAGAGAATCAACATCCGGAAGGACTTCCAATCTTTTCTTCATCACCATAAAACGGAAAATTTAATATAAATTCCCTTCGCGTTTGCGTCCCGTGTAATCGACGTAGACGACTTTCAATTCCGTGTAAAAATCGAGCGCCGTCGAGCCTTGTTCGCGCGCGCCGATGCCGGTCATTTTCACGCCGCCGAAAGGGATGTGCGCTTCGCCGCCGGTCGTCGGCGAGTTGATGTGCGTCATTCCGGTTTCGATTTCATCGATAAAGCGGAAAATCAAATTCGGGTCGTTCGTGAAAATCGAAGAAGTCAAGCCGTATTCCGAATCGTTGGCAACCGTCATCGCTTCTTCAAAATCCTTCACGCGCAAAACCGACAGCACGGGACCGAAAATTTCTTCGCGCGCGATGCGCATATCGGGCGTGACTTTATCAAAGACGGTCGGCTCGATGAAATAGCCGTTTTCCAAGCCGTCGCCCTCGGCGCGCCGCCCGCCGCAGAGCAGCTCCGCGCCGTCTTCGCGCCCGACGTCGATATATTGCAGAACCGTTCTGAATTGTTTTTCGTCCACCGAAGGTCCCATTTCCGTGTTTGCGTCAGCGCCGTCGCCGATGCGCATTCGCTTTGCTCTCTCGACGATTTTACGGACGAATTCGTCGGCGATTTTATCGACCACGACGGCGCGTGAAGTCGCCGTGCAGCGCTGCCCGGTCGAGCCGAAAGCGCCCTGCGCCGTCGATTCGACCGCCAGAGCCATATCCGCGTCTTCCATCACGACGACCGGATTTTTGCCGCCCATTTCACACTGGACTCGCGCGCCGCGCCGCGCCGCCTGCTCGTATAATTTAATGCCGACTTCGGTCGAACCGGTGAAGGAAATCGCTTTAACCGCCGGATGATTCGTGATTTCCTCGCCGATTTCCGAGCCTTTGCCCAAAATTAAATTTAAAACGCCTTTCGGCGCTCCGGCGGCTTCAAAAAGCTCGCAGATGCGAACGGCGGTCGCGGGCGTCGCCTCGGCGGGCTTGAAAACGACGGTGTTTCCGGCGACGAGCGCGGGCGCGATTTTCCAGACCGGAATCGCGACGGGAAAATTCCACGGCGTGATGCAGGCGACGACGCCGTGCGGCTCTTTAACGGTGTAGGCAAAATTGGCGGGCAATTCAGATTGAATCGTTTCGCCGTTCAGGCGACGCGCTTCGCCCGCGCAGAATTCGGCGACGTTGATGGCGCGCTGCAATTCGCCGCGTGCCTCAGCCAGCGTTTTTCCTTCCTCGCGCGTCAAAAGCTGCGCCAGTTCTTCCTTATTTTCTTCGAGCAGGCGCGCAAAACGGGCGACGATTTTTCCGCGCGTCGGCGCGGGCGTCGCTTTCCAGCCTTTAAAAGCATTGTAGGCGGCTTCGACGGCGCTTCGCGCCTCGTCACGCGTCGAAAGCCTGATTGTGCCGATAATATCTGCGGTATTCGCCGGATTGATATTCGGCAGATGCTCGGCTGAAACGGATTCGAGCCATTCGCCGTTGATAAAATTTCGATAGACGGTCATAAAAGTTTAAAACTGGGAGCGCACGACAAATGAAGGCAAAAGGTAAAAGGCAAAATAAAAGCAGTTTTTCACTTTTGCCTTTTACCTTTTACCTTTTGCCTTTTTATCTTTTCTTCAAACAGCTTGTGCGTTAAATTAAAATTGAAGTGCGCTAAAATATACGAAATATGACAATAAAAAGCAACAATAACCTGCGCGAGCTGCTGGAAGCGCGAGCGGGCAAGCACGGCGAGAAGATTTTTTTATTTTCCGAGGCGGACGCGCGCCGGTGGACTTACGCGGAATTCGATAAAGCCGTCAACCGCGCCGCCAATATGCTGCTGGAAAACGATATAAAGAAAGGCGACGTGGTCAGCCTGCTGATGCCGAACAGCGCCGAGTATATTATCGCCTATTTCGCCTGCTGGAAAATCGGCGCGCTGGCTGGACCGATTAACTCGCTTCTGAAAGGAGAAGAAATCGCTTTCGCCCTGAACAATTCCGAAGCGAAAATGCTGCTCGTTCACTCGCAGTTTCAGAACACGATTAAGGAAATTGTCGAAGATTTATCGCATCTGCGGAAAGTAATTCAATTTGACAACGAAGCGGAAGCAACCAAAGATTACAGCGAAACATTAGCCGAAACCGAAATCGAAAGGGATGACGAAGCCATAATCATCTACACGTCAGGCACTACCGGAAAACCGAAAGGCTGTCTTTTAACGCACGGAAATTTAATCGCCAACGCGCGGCAGATTGCCGAATGGCTCGGCTTCGGCGAAAATGACCGGCTGCTGACGATTATGCCGCTGTTTCATATGAACGCCGTTTCCGTGACGACGATGACGGCGCTTTACGCGGGCGCTTCGACGGTGGTCAGCCCGAAATTTTCCGCCTCGCGCTTTTGGCAAATCGTCGCGGATTACGAAATCACCTCGTTCGGCTCGGTCGCGACGATGCTTTCGATGCTCCTGCAAAAGAGTCGAGAGTCAGGAGTCGAGAGT
>JALZHR010000141.1 GCA_030860665.1 Acidobacteriota bacterium | reverse complement strand
GCGAATCAGGGAACGCTTTCCGAATATCGACGTCACGACGCAGATTTCCACGGGCGCTCCCGACGAAACGCTCATCGAAGCGGCGAGAAAATGGTCGGCGGATTTAATCGTCATCGGCTCACACGGGCGCGGCTTCTGGGGACGAATGCTGCTCGGCTCGATCACCGACGCCCTCGTCCACCACGCGCCCTGCTCGGTTTTAGTAGTGCGAAAAGAGGCGTAGAATCTTAGGTTTTCGCCGTTTTAACTCCCGGCACAGAATAAAGAAAAGGGTAACCAATATGGTTACCCTTTCCTATTGAAAATAAATGGTGATCCGAGAAGGACTCGAACCTTCGACCCAATGGTTAAAAGCCATTTGCTCTACCGACTGAGCTATCGGACCACTTTCTGAAAAAGAACGCATCGCATTAGCGAAAAGTTTTCACTAACCGAAATAAAAATGATACACATTGAAATTTAATCTGGCAAGTCGGTTTCGCGTGAAAATTTTCCCGTTCAGGAATTATTCGTGGCGAAGCGGCTTTGTTTCCACCAGTCGATTGTCTTCCGCAAGCCTTCTTCCAAGCCGACGAGTTTTTCGTAGTCCAGATATTCTTTGGCGCGCGAGTTATCGGCTTGCGAATGCTTGACGTCGCCCGCTCGTTCTTCCTGATATTCAGCCCCGACGTCCGTTTTGCCGGTTATTTTTTTCAGGACTTCGAGAAGCTCGTTCAGGCTGATGCGCTCGCCGTTCGAGCAGTTCATCACCTGACCGATGCCTCTGGTCGTCTGCGAGGCTTTAATGTTGGCGTCGATGACGTTGGCGACGAAGGTAAAGTCGCGCGACTGCTCGCCGTCGCCGTAAATGACTGGCGTTTTGCCGCTCATCAGCGCGTCGATAAAGCGCGAGATTACGCCCGAATACATCGAGGACGGATTTTGGCGCGGTCCGAAAACGTTGAAATACCGCAGGGAAATCGTTTCCAGATTATAGACGTTGCTGAAAACCTGACAGTAATATTCGCCCATCAGCTTTGCCGCCGCATAGGGCGAGAGCGGTTCGGGGCGCATCGTTTCGACTTTCGGCAGCGTCGCCTGATTGCCGTATGCCGAGCTGGAAGCGGCGTAAACCAGACGGCGAACGCCCGCGTCCCTGGCTTTCAGCAGCAGGTTGAAAGTGGCGTTGACGCAGGCGGCGTGCGTTTCCTGCGGGTTATCGACCGAGCGCGGCACACTCGGCAAAGCGGCTTGATGAAACACAATCTCGATTCCGCCGTCGAGCGCCTTTTTCAAAGTCGCATCGTCGTTTAAATCGCCTTCGACGAACTCGAAATCCCCTTTGATTTCTTCGAGATTTTCGCGGAAACCCGTCGCGAGATTGTCGATAATCGTTACCTTTGCGCCCCGGCTGATGAGCGCGTCCGCCAGATTGGAACCGATAAAACCAGCGCCGCCGGTGACCAGAACTTTTGATGTTAAATTCATATTCAGTTAAAAAAGGAAATATAGGAAAGGCGGAAGCTCCGTATGTAGAAAACCTCCGCCTGTTTATTTTAACCGTTTGAGTCGAAACTGCAAATTAACGTCCGACGCCGACGTAATCGAAACCAAGCTCACGCATATCTTTCGGCTCGTAAATATTGCGCAAATCGGCGATTTTCGGCGATTTCAAAAGGTTTTTGACTTTTTCCATATCGAGCGCGCGGAATTGATTCCACTCGGTGATGATAACCAGCGCGTCGGCGTCGCGAATGGCGTCGTATTCGTCGGTCGCAAATTCGACGTCGTCAAGACAATGTTTCGCCTCTTCCATCGCGACGGGGTCGAAAGCTTTCACCTTCGCGCCGAGCTTTTGCATTTCCTTTATAATATCGATCGCCGGAGACTCGCGCATATCGTCGGTTTCCGGTTTGAACGAAAGACCGAGGACGCCGATTTGCTTGCCTTCCAAATCGCCGACCAGATTCCGGATTTTCGGAATCATCGCCTGACGCTGGCGCTCGTTCGCTTCGATGACGGCGTCGACAATCGATGTTTCGATGTCGAATTGGTCGCCGACCTTGGTAAAGGCGCGCGTGTCTTTCGGAAAACACGAGCCGCCGTAGCCCGGACCGGGATGCAGAAATTTTCGACCGATGCGGTTGTCCATTCCTATTCCGCGCGCGACGTCGTGAACGTCGCAGCCGATGGCATCGCACAAATTGGCAATTTCGTTGATGAAAGTGATTTTGGTGGCGAGAAACGCGTTTGCCGCGTATTTGATAAGCTCGGCGGCTTCGAGCGAGGTAATCACAATCGGCGTTTCAATCAGGTAGAGCGGGCGATAGAGGTCTTTCATAATGGCGACGGCGTCCGGCTCGTTGCTGCCGATGACGACTCTGTCCGGTCGCATAAAATCCTCGATTGCCGCGCCTTCGCGCAAAAACTCCGGGTTGGATGCGACGCCGAAATTGGTCTTCGTCTTTTGATTTTCGGCGACAAATCCGCGCAGCCAGTTGCCTGTCCCGACCGGAACGGTCGATTTCGTCACCAGCACTTTATAGCCGTTCATCGCCTGCGCGATGTCTTTCGCAGCCTGCTGATAATAGCTCATATCGGGCGAGCCGTCCTTTTTCGGCGGCGTGCCGACCGCCAGAAAAATAACCAGAGCCTGCTCGACCGCCGATTTGATGTCAGTGGTGAAATGAAGACGACCGGCTTTGCTGTTGCGCTCGACAATCTGGTCTAAGCCCGGCTCGTAAATCGGTATGATGCCTTGATTTAAACGCTCGATTTTTTTCTCGTCCACGTCTACGCACGTAACTTCAACGCCAAATTCGGCAAAGCACGCGCCCGTAACCAATCCGACATAACCTGTTCCAATAACTGCAA
>JALZHR010000099.1 GCA_030860665.1 Acidobacteriota bacterium | reverse complement strand
AAATAAAGCAGTTAAGAGCTTTATTTCTACCGCCTGTTTTTACTTTTTCTCTTGAATAACAAAAAAAGTAAAAAAATGCTTGACTCTGTATCCGACTACAGAATTTACACTGTTTTTCGTCGGGTCAATTCCGGCAAATAAATTTATCAGAAAAAAGGAAAACATAATTATGGGAAATACGGAAACAGTCAAAAACGTGAAGACAATTTCGACCGAAGAATTAGCAAAACGTCTCCAGCAAAACGGGAATTTTGAATTCTGGAACGTTTTAACGGACGAATATTTTCAGAACAAACTGATTAAAGGCTCGCGCCGCGTGGCGCTGGACCTTATCGGTCGTGAAACGGCAAATACGAATCTTCCGAAAGATACGGAAATCATCGTTTACTGCTCCGGACCGAACTGCCCGCAGAGCGGAACGGCGGCGGAAAAACTTCAAACGCTCGGATACACGAACGTTACGTCTTACGAGGGCGGTATTGAAGAATGGGAAGCCGCCGGACTCGAAATCGAGCAGGAAAAAACGACCGCGTCGTGCTGCCACTAAAAAAGTTAAAAGAAGGCTTGACTCTGTATCTGACTACAGAGTTTATAATCAAATTAATGGTTCAGTTTGAGCCGATTTGAAAAGTAAGCGGCGGAGTCGGTTAAACAGCGATTCCGCCATCATCTACAAAACAATTTCAGGGAAATGTGCCAAATTATGAAAAAAGCTTTTAGTTATATACAGGACGAGCAAGCGGCGGGCAGTAGCAGCGGTAAACAATTAAAGATTGGAGAAGTTTCGCGCCGGAGCGGAATCGGCATCGAGGCATTGAGATTTTACGAAAAAAGCGGCTTGCTCGACCGTCCCGGTCGGACTTACAGCGGTTATCGCCTGTATGACGAGAGCGTTTTGGAACGCCTGGCTTTTATCAAACAGGCGCAGGTTTTGGGATTCACTCTCGATGAAATCAAGCAGATTATCGCCCACAAGCAGGAAGGCGAAAGTCCCTGCGCGGAAGTCCGGGAAATTGTCAGAGTTCGGTTAAAGGAACTCAACGAGCGGATTGAGCAGATGATTCAATACCGCGACGAACTGACGGCGGCGCTCGCCGAATGGGACGAAACCCGCGAAGCCGATGGGCACGTCTGCGGGCTTATCGAGGGGGCGTATATCGAACACGAAATCAGCCATAAAAAAGTCGGGAAAAACTAAATTAAAGCAAACAAATATTATACAGGCGGCGGAATCGAGCGAATGCCGAGCCGGTTGCGTCTAAAGGAGAATTATGAAAACGGAGAAAAAATTACAAACAGCAGCAGCAACGGGAGAAAAAGTCGTTGACCCGATTTGCGGAATGACCGTTTCTCCTGAAACGGCGCGGGGCGAAATCGAGTTTGAAGGAAATCAGTATTATTTTTGCTCGAAAGGTTGTTTGGAAACCTTTAAACGGCAAAACAACATTGCCGATTCCGCCGAGCAGGCTAATTTAACGAAAGACGGTCGGGCATTTGAAGATTCGCCGCAAATTGCTAAAAAAGAGACGTATATCGACCCGATTTGCGGAATGACCGTCAAGCCGGAAACAGCCGCCGCCAAATACGAACACGACGGCGAAACCGTTTATTTTTGTTCCGCCGGCTGTAAGACTAAGTTCGTTTCGCAATTAAAGAGCCAGGATAGCGGCAAGCCTGCGGCAGATGCTCACGGAGGGCATCACCATCACCGGCATCATCAACACGAAAAGCAAACCGTTTCGCACGGCGGCATGACCGCGACGCCGGAAGGCGAGTTCACCGACCCGGTCTGCGGAATGTCGGTCACGCCGGAAACGGCGGCGGGAAAATACGATTTCGCCGGCAAAACATATTATTTTTGCTCAACCGGCTGTTTAAATAAATTCCGCCAGAATCCCCAAAACTTTCTCGAAGCGAAAAAAGAGGAAAAGCTCGAAGCGGAAAGCGCGGGCGTCGAATACACGTGCCCGATGCACCCGGAAATCGTGCAGATAGGTCCGGGAAGCTGTCCGATTTGCGGAATGGCTTTAGAGCCGAAAGTTTTAACTCTGGACGACGCGCCCGACCCGGAATATATTGATATGAAGCGCAGGTTTTGGATTTCAGCCGTGTTGACGATTCCGGTTTTCGTGCTGGCGATGGCGGAGATGCTGCCGAGTTTTCACGAGATTGTTTCGCCGACTGTTTCCATCTGGATTCAATTTGTTCTGGCGACGCCGGTCGTTCTCTGGGGCGGATTTCCGTTTTTTCAGCGGGCGTGGGCTTCGGTTAAAAATGTCAGCCCGAATATGTTCACGCTGATTGCCATCGGCACGGGAGCGGCATATATTTTTAGTCTTTTCGCTTTGTTTACGCCCGACTGGTTTCCCGTCTCGATGCGTAACGCGCACGCCGGACTAATCGCGGCTTATTTTGAAGCGGCGGCGGTGATTACGACGCTCGTCCTTCTCGGACAGGTTCTGGAGCTTCGCGCGCGAAGTCAGACTTCAAGTGCAATTAAAGAGCTGCTCGGACTTGCGCCGGAGACGGCAATTGTTGTTTTCGACGACGGTAGCGAGGCGGAAATCGCGCTCAAAGACGTGCAAATCGGCGCCAGGCTGCGCGTCAAAGCCAATGAAAAAATTCCGACCGACGGCGTGATTTTAGAAGGCGAGACTTCAATCGACGAGTCGATGGTGACGGGCGAATCGATTCCAATCGAAAAAACCGCCGGCGATAAAGTTATCGGCGGCACGATCAACGGCAGACGCAGCTTTATGATGCAAGCCGAGAAAGTCGGCAGCGACACGCTGCTCGCGCAAATCGTGCGAATGGTCGGTGAAGCCCAGCGTTCGCGCGCCCCCATTCAGCGCCTTGTCGATGTCGTTTCAGCTTATTTTGTTCCGGCGGTTATCGTCGTAGCGATTGCCGCTTTTGTTATCTGGTTTATTTTCGCCGGTTTTTCTTATGCTCTGGTCGCGGCAGTATCCGTTTTGATTATCGCCTGCCCGTGCGCATTAGGCTTGGCGACGCCGATGTCGATTATGGTCGGCACGGGGCACGGTGCGCGGCACGGCGTTCTGGTGAAAAAAGCTGAGGCGCTGGAGATTCTGGAAAAGGTCAACACGATTGTCGTCGATAAAACCGGAACCTTAACCGAAGGCAAGCCGCGCCTGCAAAAAGTGGTCGCATTATCCGGTTTTGACGAAAACGAAATTTTGAAATTTGCCGCGAGTCTGGAAAAGTCGAGCGAGCACCCGCTGGCGGAAGCAATCATCAAAGGCGCGGAAGAAAGAAATGTAGAATTTTCAAAGGTTGAGAATTTTGAATCCGTGACCGGCAAGGGCGTTTCGGGAACGATTAACGGCAGAAAGATTTTACTCGGCAACTCGAAGCTGATGCAGGAAAACAGGATTAATGTTTCGGAAAACGAAAAAGCGGACGATCTTCGCGCGGAAGGTCAAACCGTGATGTTCGTCGCGGTTGATGGAAAATTTGCGGGTCTGGTGGGCGTCGCCGACACAATCAAGGAATCGGCGAAAGAAGCGATAAATGAGCTGCACCGCCAGAAAATCGAAGTGGTGATGATGACCGGCGATAACGCCAAAACCGCCGAAGCCGTTGCAAAAAAACTCGGTATCAACAAGGTTTTCGCCGATGTGCTGCCCGAACAAAAAGCGGAAAAAGTTAAAGAACTGCAAGCGCAGGGCAAAATCACGGCGATGGCTGGCGACGGTGTGAACGACGCGCCGGCGCTGGCTCAAGCCGAAGTCGGCATTGCGATGGGAACCGGCACGGACGTAGCGATGGAATCAGCCGATATTACGCTTTTGAAAGGCGATTTGCGCGGAATCCTGCGGGCGAAAAACCTGAGCGCGGCGACCATGAAAAACATTCGCCAGAATTTGTTCTTCGCGTTTATTTATAACCTGATCGGCGTTCCGATTGCCGCCGGCGTTTTGTATCCGATTTTCGGACTGCTTCTCAGCCCAATGATTGCCAGCGCGGCGATGACGTTCAGCTCGGTTTCGGTGATCGTCAACGCGCTGCGTTTAAGAGGTCTAAAATTATAAGCCTCAAGCGGGCGAGTTTAACTTTTGAGGTAAGATAGCATTAACTTGAATAACAGAGACGCGAAAATTTTAATTGCCGACGACGACGATTCACTGCGTCGGGTGCTGGAATTTCAATTGCAGGAAGCTGGTTACATGGTTCTGACGGCGGAAAACGGCGCCCAGGCGCTGGATGTTTTTTCGTCGCGCGCGGTTGACTGTCTGGTCACCGACTGGCGGATGCCGCAGCTTTCGGGCGCGGAACTCATTCAAAGGGCAGGCGCCATCAACTCGGAGACGCCGATTATCGTGATCACGGCTTTCGGCGATGTCGAAACTGCCGTTCAGGCAATGCGCGGCGGCGCTTTTGATTTCATTACTAAACCGTTCAACCGGCAGGCGATTCTGCTGACGATTGAAAAAGCTCTGAAATACGGGCAGGTCTTTGCCGAAAATCGCCGCCTGCGCAGGCTTGTTCACGATGACTTCCGGCTCGAATCGGTCATCGGCTCGTCGGAGAAGATGCGGCAGGTTTTCAGTCTGGTCGAGCGCGTTGCCAAAACCGACGTCACCGTTTTAATTGAGGGTGAATCGGGAACCGGAAAAGAGATTATAGCTAAAGGCATACACTTTTCCGGCGCCAGACGAGACAATCCTTTTGTAGCGGTAAACTGCGCGGCGATTCCGGAGGGCTTAATCGAGGCGGAACTCTTCGGCTACAAGAAAGGCGCGTTCACCGGCGCCGCCTCCGAATCCAAGGGTAAATTTGAGGAAGCCCAGCACGGCACGCTGTTTCTGGACGAAATCAGCTCAATGCCCGTCGCCTTGCAGTCGCGGCTGCTGCGCGTTTTGCAGGAGCAGGAAATTACGCGCTTGGGCGAAAACACGCCGCGAAAAATCGATGTCCGCATCATCGCCGCGACGAATGAAAATCTGACGGAGCTGATCAAACAAAACGAGTTCCGTGAAGATTTGTATTATCGCCTGGCGGTCGTTCCCGTGAAACTGCCGCCCTTGCGCGAGCGGCGCGAAGACATTCCGCTCTTGGTCGAGCATTTTCTCAAAAAGTCCGCCGATAAATACGGCATCAAACAGCCGAAGCCCGAGCGCGAGGTCTTTAACGCATTTTTCAATTACCCGTGGATGGGAAACGTACGCGAGCTGGAAAACGTCATCGAAAGAATGATTGTTCTCAGCGCCGACGGCGAAACATTGACGCTAGAAGACGTGCCGGAAAATATCAAGAATCCGCCGGAAAAACTGGAAAATCTCTGGTTTGCGCTTCCCGCCGAGCCGATAAATCTGGAAAATGTAGAATGCGAAATCATCCGCGAGGCTTTAAAGCGCTACGACGGAAACCAGTCGCAGACGGCAAAATACCTGGGCATTACCAGGAGCGCTCTGATCTACCGGATGCAGAAATATGGCTTGGAATAACAAAAAGGCAAAGCCGGAGAATAAGGCAATCGGCAAGGAAACATTTTTTGTTTTGTCGCCGCGCCGCCGTCTTGCCGTTTCCGTTATTATCGCCATCTCAATCGTTCTGGTGACGGCTCTGCATTTTCTCACGCCGGTTGACCAGGTTCTCTGGCACGAGATATACCAGCGTCTTTATTACATCCCGATAATCTCGGCGGCGCTTCTTTTCGGTTTGCGCGGCGGGCTTGCCGCTTCAATTTTCACAACGGTCGTTTATTCGCCGCATATCTACCTGCACTGGCAGCACGGGCATTTCGATTACTCGATAAATCAATACGCGGAAATAGTGATTTTCAACGTCGTCGGCGGCGTCATGGGCACTTTGGGCGACCGTCTGAAACGCGCGCGTGAACGGGCTGAAAGAAATGCCGCCGAGAGACAAAAAGCCTACGAAGAGTTGCAAAAGACCTTCGAGCAGCTCCTGCAAGCCGAAAAGCTTTCTTCCCTGGGCGAGCTTTCCGCCGGAATAGTGCATGAGGTCCGCAATCCCTTGGCTTCTATAAAAGGCGCGGTCGAAATTCTGGAGGATGAGCTAAAACCTGACAGCCCGCGCCGGGAGTTTGCCGACCTGGCGAAAAAAGAAATCGCAAGACTGGATAAGCTGGTCGGCGAGTTCCTCCGCTTTGCGCGCCCCGGCGCGCTTTCGGTCGAAAAAAATGATTTGAATAAAATCGTCGAATCCGTCGCCTCGCTCATCGAAAATCAAGCCGCGGCGCAAAGAATTTCCGTCGAAAAGAATCTGCAAAAGAATCTGCCGGAAGTATCGGTCGACGCCGAACAAATCAAGCAAGTGCTGCTCAATCTGGCAATCAACTCGTTACAAGCGATGGCGCACAGCAATGGCAACGGCGGTGCTCTCAAATTTCGCACCTTTGAAAAAGAAAATTTTTGTGTCATCGAGGTTTCCGACACCGGCGACGGAATTGATGAGAAAAATTTGACGAAGATTTTTGACCCGTTTTTTACTACCAAGGAGAAAGGCGTCGGACTCGGACTATCCATCGCTCACAAAATCATCGCGCAGCACGAGGGTAAACTTCTCGCTGAGAACACTCCGCAAGGGGCGGTATTCAAACTAATCCTTAACAAAGGGTAAAGTTAATTCCTCATTTTTGATCGTTTTTATGAGTAACCAGTCAACATCGTTGAAACGTTTATCTTGTTTTTGTTCTTTGACAACCGGATAAAGGTTTGATATTTTGTCTGCTTATTGAAAATAGTTTTCATTTTCATTTTCAGTTAAAACACAAAATAAATAGTAAGGGGTATCTTATGCGTTCAAATCGACTTTTATCGACTGCATTTTTTTTATTGTTTTCAGCAGGGGCGCTTTTCGCGCAGGACGGGATAAAAATAAGCGGTCGCGTTCTGGACGCAAACGGGGCAGGGGTCTCTGCTGCTACTGTCTTATTAATGAGAGAAGGCGTCAGGTTTGAACGCCAAGCGGTTACCGACGCTGACGGCAGTTTCCATTTTGCCGATTTGACCGAAGGCACTTACAAGATTTCGGCGTCGGCTCAAACTTTTGCGACTCAGGCGCAGACTGTCAGGCTTTCCGCCGAAAGCAAAAACCCGGTAGATTTTATCCTCCAGCCGGCACAAATTGCGGCGGAGGTTTTGGTCACGTCGAGTTATCTGGCGGGAACGCCTGAAAGTTTGAGCGAGATACCCGGCTCAATCGAGAGAATTGGACCACAAACATTGGAAAACGCCCGCGTTTTTAATTTTAGCGAAGCACTGCGTAAAATTTCCGGCGTCAATGTGCGCGACGAGGAAGGTTTCGGACTGCGCCTGAACATAGGAATCCGGGGCACGAACCCGACACGTTCGACAAAGATTTTACTGCTCGAAGATGGTCTGCCTCTGTCTTATGC
>JALZHR010000091.1 GCA_030860665.1 Acidobacteriota bacterium | reverse complement strand
TCTCTCGACTCTCGACTCTTTACTCTCGACTAATAAAATTATGACAAATTACGAAACCATTCTGGTCGAAAAGCGCGAAAGCGTAGCCGTTATAACGATTAACCGTCCCGAAAAACTCAACGCTCTCGGAATAAAAGTTCACGAGGAAGGCGTCGCCGCGCTCGACGAATTGCGAAAGGACGAAACGGTGCGCGTCGTCGTCATCACCGGCGCGGGCGAAAAATCTTTTATCGCGGGCGCGGATATTTCGGAATTTGCCGGGCAGACTCCGGCGTCGCAGAGAAACCTGTTTTACGAGCGGACGCTTTTCAATTCGATTGACACGTTTCCGAAACCGGTTATCGCGATGATAAACGGCTTTTGTCTCGGCGGCGGCTGCGAGCTGGCGCTCGCCTGCGACATTCGCGTGTGCAGCGAAAACGCGCGTTTCGCGCAGCCGGAAATCAATCTCGGAATTATGCCCGGCGGCGGCGGAACGCAGCGCCTGACGCGGCTTATCGGCGAAGGCAGGGCGATGGAAATGATTCTGACGGGCGATATGATTGACGCCGAAAAGGCTTTGCAGTTCGGCTTGGTCAATCACGTTTTTCCGAAAGCGGAACTCGAAGCGAAGACGCTGGAGCTTGCGGGTAAAATCGCGCAGAAAGCGCCCGTCGCGCTGCAATTATCCAAAGAAGCCGTTAAGCTCGCCTCGCGCTCGAACCTGGACGAAGGCTTGCGCCGCGAAGTCGATTTGTTCGCGGTCTGCTTTTCGACCGAAGACAAGGAAGAAGGCGTCGCCGCGTTTCTGGAAAAGCGAAAACCGGATTTCAAGGGAAAATGATTTAAAACGGTAACTTGCAGGCAAAATAAAAACGACGGCGACCCGAAAATCGCCGTCGTTTTTATTTTATAAACAAATGAGTTTCGAGCTTTGACTCGACTGAACCGGCAAAGGTCGAAAAACGAGCCGCAGTCTTTCGCGGCTGAATCGTGTTTTTGTATAAGCCCTGGCGAATGTTAAGATAAGTTTTTACCAGTAGCAGAGCAATTATTTATGGAATTAGCCGTTGAAAAATACAAAGTCGAAAACGAGCCTTACTATCTGCCGGTCGGGCAGGAAGTCGAGCTTTTTCAAGCCGCTTACGCGGCGCATTTGCCCGTGATGCTGAAAGGTCCGACCGGATGCGGAAAAACGCGTTTCGTCGAGCATATGGCGTGGCGTCTGGGCAGACCTTTGATAACGGTCGCCTGTCACGAAGATTTGTCGGCGACGGATTTGGTCGGCAGGTTTCTGCTCGAAGGCGACGAAACCGTCTGGCACGATGGACCTTTGACGAAAGCCGTCCGCGCCGGTGCGATTTGCTATCTCGACGAAGTGGTCGAGGCGCGCAAGGACACGGTCGTCATCATTCACCCTTTGACCGACGACCGCCGCCGTTTGCCGATTGAAAAACGCGGAACGGTCGTCGACGCGCCGCCGGAATTTATGCTCGTCGTCTCGTATAATCCGGGCTATCAATCGATTCTGAAGGATTTGAAACAATCGACGCGCCAGCGTTTCGTCGCGATGGAATTCGATTACCCGCCCGCCGAATCCGAGACGGAAATCGTCGCCCGCGAAGGCGGCATCGACGAAGCGACGGCGCGCGACCTCGTCACCATCGGGCAGAAGGTCAGAAACCTGCGCGGTCACGGTCTGGAAGAAGGCGTCTCGACGCGGCTTCTGATTTACGCCGGTCAAATGATTGCGAAAGGAATTCCGGCAGTCAGCGCGGCTGAAGTCGCGCTCTGCTCGCCGATAACGGACGACAGAGAATTACAAAGAAGCATCAGAGAGATTGTCACGACGGTGATTTAGAAGTTCAAGGTTCAAGGCTCAAAGCTAAGTCCCGAATTCAGCCTCGAACCTTGAACTTTGAACCTCAAAGTTTTGTGCAAGCAAACGAAAATAATCTTTCAGACATCATAGTTTTGCTAAAAATAGTTTTACAGCAACATTCCAAAAGGTGACAAAAATGCAGAAACGTTTCTTTCAATCGCTTGTGCTTGTTTCGGCACTGGCTTTTCTCTCAGTATTTAGCGTCCTCGCGCAGCAGCAGCAGCCGGTTCAGCGCGCTCCGTTTGACGTCACGCATTATCGAATGGACGTGCAGCTGAATCCTTCCGAAAGTCAGCTTCAAGCCGTCGCGGACGTCACTTTCACGCCGCTCGCCGAAACGCGCACCGTCGCGTTTGAACTCAACGGCTCTCTGAAAATCGAAAGCATCACGCGCGTCGGCTCGTCAGCGGCGACCACAGCGACGACCACGCCCGCGACTCCGACCAGAAGACAGACGACCTCGCCCGCAAACACTTCGCCGCAAAGCCAGATTACGTTCGTCCAAGACCAGGTCGGCGTTTCCGATTTGGGACCGAGCGTGAAAATCGATTTGGGCGACGCGATTCCGGCTAACGTTCCGGTAACGCTTCGTTTCAGATACAGCGGCGTGCTGGCGACGCCCGAGGGCGGACCGCTGCTCACCAAAAGGCTGGCTTACGTCGGCGACAAGCACGGCTACCTAATGTATGCGGCGCGGTGGTTTCCGTTTCACAATTACGCGGCTGACCGCGCCACTTCCGACATTACGATTTCGCTTCCGGGCGGTTATCAGATACTCGGCTACAGCGACGCGCCCGTCACCGCGACCGGCGGAAAACATCGTTTCACGCAGACGAAACCGGCGCTTTTGGGCAATTTCGCCTACGGCAGATATACGCCGAAAACGCTGCGCTACAGCGATTACGAATTGCAGTTTTTCACCAAAGCGGGCAGCGATGCGCTCGTTTCGACCTACGGCGAGACTTTGGGACGCGCGCTCGATTTCTACACGAAGCAATACGGCGAGCCGGACAGCGGCAAGCGCCTGATTATCGTGCAGACGGACGACGAAACGCTCGATTTTTACTCTGCGCCCGGTATGCTTTTCATTGCCGACAGATTCTTCGACCAGTCGCGGCAGATTGCTTCGGAACGCCTTCAGCGCGAAGCCGCGTATCAATGGTGGGGACAAACCGTCGGCTTGAAATCTTTTGACGACGCATGGCTCTCGCAAGGGTTGGCGGAATACAGCGCGCTGGAGCTGCGCGAAACGGGAATTTCCAACACGAAGCTGGAAGATATGCAGCGCGAAACGCTGGAAAAGGCTTTGACCTTCGAGCAGACGGCATCGCTTCTGCGCGCGCCTTCGACTTTGGACGACACTTCGACCGCGTATCAGTATATTATGTTCGGCAAGGGCGCGCTGGTTTATCGCCTTTTGCGCGAAACGCTCGGCGCGCAGAAATTCAACCAGCTTTTGCGCGCGTTCCTGGCGCAGTATCGCGGCAAAAACGCTTCGATTGACGATTTTGAAAAGCTGGCGACGCAGGTCGCCGGGCAGCCGATGCGCTATTTCTTCGCCCGCTGGGTCGAAGGCACGGGCGTGCCGGAATTTTCGGTCGATTATCAAATCATCCGCACGCGCGAAGGCAAATTCGTCACGCGCGGCACGATTAAACAAAACTACGACAACCTGCGCCTGCCGGTCGAAGTCCAGCTCGTTGCCGAAGGCGAAGGCGAGCTGAAATCGCAGACGGTTATGGTCGAGGACGCGAGCGCCGATTTCAATATCGAATCGAGCGGCAAGCCGATTGAAGTGGTCATCGACCCGAAATACAAGATTCTGCGTATTTCCGAGGATTTAAAGGTTTCGTCGGTCGCGCGGCGCGGCATCGAGCAGTTCAAGGAAGGAAATCTCGCCGAAGCCCAGCAGCAGTTTGAAGCGGCTTTAAAGCTCGACCGCAACAACTCGTGGATTTACTACAATCTCGGCAATCTGTTCCTCGAACAGCGCAATTACGATTTGGCGATTGACAATTATAAAGCGACGCTTTCCGGCAATCTGCGCCCGTCGTGGCTCGAAGTCTGGGCGAACATCAAGATGGGCAACGCCTACGACGCGAAAGGCGACCGCACGCGCGCCGTCGCCGCCTACAAGCGCGCCGAAGCCGTCGGCGACGATTACGACAACGCGCAGGAAGCCGTCAAACGCTATATGGCGACGCCGTATGACCCGAAACAAAAGGCGAATACGACCGCCGTCAAGTAAATAACTTTCAGCTAGAACAAGCGTAAGCGGAATGATTTGATTCATTCCGCTTTTTTTATTTCCAACGCTGCCGCCATCGCCGTTTTCGCCGGGCGGCTTTCGCGGCGGGCGCGTTTCCGGCGCTTGCGGCTCAGAACTTCTTGACTTTCAAAAATAAAGAAAGTAAATTGCTCACACCATCCTGCCGCCGCGTAATGTTCGGTAAATTGGCAAATTCCCCGGAAGTTTATTAATCGGCTGTGGAATTTTTCGCCCGCAATCCTTTGAACGGCTGATTGATTGAGAAGGACAACCTTTATGAGTTCGGTTAACAATATCACGCTATCGCGATTGATTTTTTTCAGGCGGGCGCTGGTTTTGTCGTCTGTTTTGTTTTTTTTAGCGGCGCTGGCAGGCGCAGCCGCAACGGTGAGCGCGCAGCCTATTGTCGAAAATTTCGATAATATTTCCACGCTGCCCTCGAGCGGCTGGTTTATGCGTAACAACAGCGCGCCCGTCGGCACTACCGGCTGGTTTCAGGGCAATCCGTCGGTTTTCCCGGCGCAATCCGGCGCTTCCAACTCCTACATCGGGGCAAATTTCAACAACACGACCGGCACGAACACCATCAGCAACTGGCTGCTGACGCCGAATAGCACGTTTATAAGCGGCAACATGATTAAATTCTGGACGCGGACGACTAATGACAGTCCTTTTCCCGATAGACTGGAAGTTCGCCTATCTGCGAACGGCGCGAGCACCAACGTCGGCGCTACTGCAACTTCGGTCGGAGATTTTACGACGCTTCTTTTGAGCATTAACCCGAATCTGGAAGTCGGCGGCTATCCCGCCATATGGACGCAATACACGATTACTTTATCGGGACTTCCGGCAGGCGGCGTGAACGGTCGTATCGCGTTTCGCTATTTCGTCACCGGCGGCGGACCGACCGGCGATAACTCCAATTATATCGGGATTGATTCTGTCAGTTATTTGCCAATCATCGTTGACCCTCCTCTTTTCGGCGAAGCGCCGCTCGACTACAACGGCGACCTCAGAACCGATTACGTCGTGGTTCGCAACACGGGCGGCGGCTTTGGCGGTCAGATGACGTGGTTCATCCACAACGGCACGAGTCACGCCCAGACTCCGTGGGGCATCTCGACCGATTATTTCGTTTCCGGCGACTTTGACGGCGACGACAAAGCCGATATTACCGTTTACCGCCCGCAGGTGGGGAATTCGTTTTTCTACACTTTGCGCAGCTCGAACGGCACATTTACCGCGCGTCAATTGGGAACGGTTGGCGACGACCCGACCGTCGTCGGCGACTATGACGGCGACGACATTGACGATTACGCCGTCTATCGCGGCGGCGCGTCGCAAGGGCAAAAGAGCTTCTGGTATTATCTGGGCAGCGCGACGCCCGGCGGCGGGCTGTCATACTTTGAATGGGGACAGAACGGCGATTTTCCCGTGCCGGGCGATTACGACGGCGACAACAAAAACGATTTCTGCGTCCAGCGCAACAACGGCAGCGGCGAGGGAGTTTTTCATCTCAATAAGTCGAGCGGCGGGACGGAAGCCGTCTTCTGGGGCAGGGCGAGCGATTTAGTCGTGCCGGGCGATTATGACGGCGACGGCAAAACCGACTTTGCGGTGGTGCGCGCCAGCGGCGGACAAATCATCTGGAGCGTTCTCGGACGAAACAATAACAACATCATCCATCTGGGACAACAATGGGGCTTGGCGGCGAGCGATCTCCCGGCAGCCGGCGATTATGACGGCGACGGTAAAGTCGATATTGCCGTCTGGCGTCCGAACAGCAACTCTGAGCAGAATTTCTTTTACGTCAGAAGGTCGTCGAACAGCGCGCTGCACGTCTTTGAGTGGGGACAACAGGGCGATTACCCGGTGGCTCATTTCAACACCCACTAAAGTCAATTGAAGATTACGACGCCCAAGCGCCAGCCCGATGAGCGCGAAAAAGATTAGCCGCAAAAAGTCACAAAAGACGTAAAATATTTTTCTGATTTATTT